>VBAB01000507.1:0-5458 GCA_005888525.1 Alphaproteobacteria bacterium | reverse complement strand
GAGCTGACCGCACTTGGCAAGGCACACGCAGAAAAGCACCCGGGCGAATGGGAGACCCGCATCGCCACACCGCAGGCGGGCGACGTGGCGATCATCGTCTACACCTCGGGCACCACGGGCCCGTCGAAGGGCGCGATGCTCTCCCACCGCAACATCATCTTCCAGGTGGGAGCCTTCAAGCGCATCGGCCTGCCGCTGGGGGAGTCCGACGAGGCGCTGAACTTCCTGCCGCTCTGCCACGTCGCCGAGCGCTTCGGCGGCTGCTACAATCACATCGCGGCAATGCACATCGTCAATTTCGCCGAAGCGCCCGACACCGTGCCGCCCGTGCCGCGCGTGTGGGAGAAGCTCTATTCGGCCGTCACCATCCAGATCAAGGAAGGCACCGCGCTCGGCCGGCTCGCCTACAAGTGGGCGATCGCGATCGGCTACAAGGCAAGCACCTACGAGGTCGAGGGCAAGCCCGTGCCGGCAGCCTTGGCATTCGCCCGCGCCATCGCCAATCGGCTCGTGCTGAGGAACATTCGCGTGCTGCTCGGGCTCGACCGCATCCGCTGGGCGGTCACCGGGGCGGCGCCGATCTCGCCCGACCTGATCGCCTGGTACTGGGCGATGGGCGTCAAGATGTACGAGCTCTATGGGCAGACCGAAAACGCCGGTCTGGCCACCTCCAATTACCCTGGCCACCTCAAGGTCGGCACCATCGGCCAGACGGCACCGGGCACCGAGCTCAAGCTTTCCCCGCAGGGCGAGATCCTGCTGCGGGGTCCTCACATCTTCAAAGGCTACCTCAACAAGCCCGAGAAGACGGCAGAGGCGCTGCGGGACGGCTGGCTCCACACCGGCGACGTGGGCGTCATCGACAATCAAGGCTTCGTGCGCATCACCGACCGCATGAAGGACATCATCATCACCGCCGGCGGCAAGAACATCACGCCGAGCGAGATCGAGAACCAGCTCAAGTTCTCGCCCTACATCTCGGACGCCGTGGTGATCGGCGACAAGCGCAACTATCTCACCTGCCTCATCATGATCGACCACGACAACGTGGTGAAGTTCGCGCAGGACAAGAACGTGCCGTTCACGAACTACGCGAGCCTGTGCCGGGCACCCGAGGTGCAGGAGCTGATCGGCAGGGAGGTGGAGGCCGCCAACAAGAAGTTCGCACGCGTCGAGACTGTCAAGAAATTCCGCCTGATCGACCAGCTGCTGACCGCCGAGGACGAGGAGCTGACCCCGACCATGAAACTCAAGCGCAGCCTGGTGGAGCAGAAATACGGCGAGCTGATCAAGGACATGTATGCGGCATAGGGGGTCAGACCCCTCGCCACGCCGATGGCGGTTTACTTGCGACGTTGCGGCGAGGGGTCTGACCCCCTAGTTTGCGAGAGAAGATCCAAGGAGGAGGAACGCAAGATGAGGAAACTGTCCAGGCTGGCATTAGGCGCTCTATTTGCCGGCACGCTCGCACTCCCGGCCTCGGCCGAGGACGGCGTCACCGATACCGAGATCCTGCTCGGCAGCCACACGGCCTTGAGCGGGCCGGTGAGCGCCTGGGGCATCGGCTCCACGGAAGGCATGCGCATGCGCTTCGAGGAAGCCAACGAGAAGGGCATCAACGGGCGCAAGATCAAGTTCATCGTCGAGGACCACCAATACCAGGTGCCGCGCGCGGTGCAGGCCGCCAACAAGCTCATCAACAACGACAAGATCTTCGCCATGGTGGGTGCGCTGGGTACGCCGCAGAACAACGCCGTGCTGGGTGAGCAACTGGGCAAGGGCGTGCCGAACCTGATGCCGTTCACGGCGGCGCGCTCCATGGCCGAGCCCTTCCACAAGCTCAAGTTCGCGGCCTTCTCGACCTACTACGACCAGGTGCGCTCGGTGACGAAGCACTTCGTCGAGAAGGAGGGCAAGAAGAAGGTGTGCGCGATGTACCAGGAAACGGACTTCGGTCACGAGATCCGGGACGGCGTGCGCGACCAGGTCAAGGCCCTGAAGCTCGAGTTGGTTGCGGAGGCCTCCTACGGCCCGGCGGATACCGAGTTCGTTGCGCCCATCACCAAGCTCAAATCGGCGGGTTGCGACCTCGTCGTCTTGGGCTCGATCATCCGCGACAGCATCCAGTCGGTCGGCACCGCCAAGAAGCTCGGCTGGACCGACGTCACCTTCGTCGGCCAGGCCGCCTCCTATGACCCGATCGTGGCAGCAGCTCCCGGAGGCATCATGGAGGGCTTCTATTCCGCCACCGGCTTGCCATACGCGTACGCGGATAGCTCGCCGGAACCGATCAAGGCTTGGGCTGCGAAGTACAAGTCGAGGACCAACCAGGATCCCAACACCGCCGCGCAGTACGGCTACGTGGTCGGCGACATCGTCGTGAAGGCGCTGGAGACGTCCGGCAAGGACCTGACACGGGCAAAGTTCGTCGCCGCCCTGGAAGGCGTGAAGGACTACAAGCCGATGTTCCCCGGACCGGCCGTCAGCTACGGCGCCGATCGGCGCCAGGGTACGACGGCGAGCTTCCTCGCCAAGGTGGAAGGCGGCCGCTGGAAAGTCGTCGGCGAGAACCTGCTCTACTGAGCCGACGGCAGACGACTCGAGACGAAGGGGCGGCTCAGGCCGCCCTTTTTTCGTCCGGCCTCCCCTCGTACTCCTCAGGCCGGTTCAGCAGGGCGACGAGCGCGTAGCTGACGATCATCAGCAGGAACCAGGCGCCGAGCTTGCCCAGCGATACCAGCGACCAGCCGAGTCTTTGGCTGGGGTACATCCAGGCCGCCGTGAACGTGCCGATGTTCTCCGCCAGCCAGATGAACAGCGCGACCAGCCCGAAGCCCAACAGCAGGGGCATGCGCCGGTGCACGCGCCAGACCTTGAAATGGATCCAGCAGCTCCCGAACAGCAGCGCCGTCAAGGCGAACAGCGCCGGCCGCGCGTCAGGCAGGTAGTGATGGGTGAAGAAGTTGATGTAGATGGAGATCGCCAGCAGCGAGAGTGCCCACAGCGGGGGGTGCCGCGTGAAGCGGAAATCGAACAGCCGCCAGCAGCGCGCGATGTAGGAGCCGATGGCCGCATACATGAACCCGGAGAACAGCGGCACACCGCCGATGCGCACCAGCGACGGCTCGGGATAGAGCCATGATCCAACGGAGGTCTTGAAGATCTCCATCGCCGTGCCGACCACGTGGAAGACGAAGATCACCCGCGCCTCCTCCCATGTCTCGAGGCGGAAGGCCAGCATGGCCACCTGGATTGCCACGGCGGCGAGGACGAGGAAGTCGTAGCGGGCGAGCCAGGCGCCCTTCGGGTAGAAGAGGTGGGTGCCGATCAGCAGGGCGAGCAGGAGCGCACCGAACAGGCACGCCCAGCCCTGCTTGATGCCGAAGCGAACAAGCTCGTAGAGCGCGTGCGTGGCGGGGCGGCGCCCGGCCCAGTGCCCGATCCGCGCCTCGGCCTCGATGAAGCGCGCCAGCGGTGCCCAGATGCGGGCGGCGCTATCCGTGCGGGCAATCGCCGGCTCGGGACGAGCCGGAACGCGGGACAATCGACGCTGCATGCTTCCCTCGACGCTTACACCATCGCCCCAGCGGGGTTCGGCACCACGACGGTATGTCTGTGGCTTGTGCGGGGCGTAGGACGCGAAATTCCTCGCTGTCATCCCGGGCCTTGTGCCCGGGATCCATCCATCAACTAGCTCCAGCGTTTGAGGATAGCTGGATCCCGGTGACAAGCACCGGGATGACAATCTCAGCGGCTGGCCCATTCCTCGAGCGGCCGGCACGTCTCGGCGCTGGCGGTCTGCAGGCGGAAGGTCACTCCGGAGGTGGCGGGCTTGATGCGATAGATCCCGCCGCCGCCGCACCCGCCTTTCATCTTGAGGCCGATCGTAGGGTCGAACGACATCAGGAGCGCAGGTGTTGCGGGCGCACGGTCGAGGCTGAAGCCGCCGCCGTCGCAATCGATGTAGCAGTAGAGATCCGTGGTGTTGCCGGTGATCTGGCGCTTGTCCCAGCCCCACACCTTGTCTTTCGCGTACCAGGGACATTCGCCGGCCGCGAACATGGTGCCGACGCCCTCCACGTCGGCGGCGAGACGGAAATTGTAGATCCAGTCGTAGTCGGACGTGCGGGTGTCGTAGACGAGCTGCAGCGTGAAGGCGCGCACGGACTTGTCCTTCATGACGGGCGGTACCGGGCGCATATAGGGCTTGCCGTCGGGCGAGAGATGCTTGGTCGGCTCCATCTTCGCCTTCGACCAGTCCTCGACGTTCATGACCTGACTCGTGAAGCTGCCGGTCAGGCAGACGGACTGGCCGTCCTGCTGCGGCAGCAGCGGCGCGATCAGCGCATACTCGGCCGGAGGCAGGCTGTAGCGCGCCAGCACCCACGCCCCGCACGACAGCGCGACGGCGCCGAACAGTGCCATGATGCGTAGAACGATCGCCCGCATGCTGCCCAAGCCTCCTGCCGTCAGCAGGGCGACTGTGGCGGCGGACCTAGCCGGCGTCGTGACATCGAGAAGCGTGGAGCGGAAAGTTCCGGCAATTGCCGGCAACCGCCGCCGGCCGCGGCGCGCCCCTCAATTCGCAAAGCGGAAGTGCATGACGTCGCCGTCCCTGACGACGTACTCCTTGCCTTCCAGGCGCATCTTGCCGGCCTCCTTGGCGGGCAGCTCGCCGCCGAGGGTGGCGAAATCGTCGTAGGTGATGGTCTCGGCGCGGATGAAGCCCTTCTCGAAGTCGGTGTGGATGGCGCCGGCCGCCTTCGGCGCCTTGGTGCCGCGCGTGACGGTCCAGGCGCGCGCCTCCTTGGGCCCGACCGTGAAGAAGGTGATCAGACCGAGCACGCGGTAGCCCTCGCGGATCAGCCGGTTGAGGCCGGCCTCCTGGAGGCCCAGATCGTGCAGGAAGGCGTTGCGATCTTGCGGCGCCAGGCCGGCGAACTCGGCCTCGATCTTGGCCGAGATGACGACGCAGCCGGCCCCCTCCGCGCGCGCCTTGTCCTCGATTTTCTTCGACATGGCGCTGCCGGTGGCGGCCGACGCCTCGTCCACGTTGCACACGTACACGACGGGCTTGGCGGTGAGGAGCTGCAGCGCGCGGTAGCCCGGCTGCTCCTCCGCTGCGAGCTTGGCGAAGCGCGCCGGCTTGCCCGCGCGCAAAAGCTCGAGCGCCTTGTCGATCAAGGCGAGCTGCACCTTCGCCTCCTTCTCGCCGACCTGCGCCCTCTTGGCGAGCGGCTCGCGCCGGCGCTCCAGGCTGTCGAGGTCGGCCAGCATCAGCTCGGTCTCGACCGTCTCGGCGTCGGCGAGCGGATCGATGCGGCCCTCGACGTGGGCGACGTCGGGGTCCTCGAAGCAGCGCAGCACGTAGGCCACCGCGTCGACCTCGCGGATGTGGGCCAGGAACTGGTTGCCGAGCCCCTCGCCCTTGGAGGCGCCGCGCACCAGGCCGGCGATG
>VBAB01000506.1 GCA_005888525.1 Alphaproteobacteria bacterium | reverse complement strand
GGGAAGAGGACGCCCCGCGCGAGGGCGAAGCGATTCCGCCCGGCTGGCATATCGGCTATTTCCTGTCGACGGCGCGCACCGCGACGCTGGCTGCCGATGGTTTGCCGGCTGGTACAGGCGTGCTGCCGAAGTTGCCTCTGCCGCGCCGGATGTACGCTGGCACCCGCATCACGTTTCACGCGCCCCTGCGGGTCGGCGATCGCCTCCGCCGCGAGACCGAGCTGACCGACCTGCAGGTGCGCGAGGGCGGAACCGGAACGCTGATCGTCACCACGCAGACGCGGCGCATCTCGACATCACGCGGCCTCGCCATCACCGAGGACTACGACACCGTATTCCGCGAGGAGGTGAAGCCGGGTGCCAAGAGCGGCATACCCAAGCGCGACGAGGTGCCGGCCTACCTGCCCTGGCGGCGCACGATCACCGCGGGGCCGGTCGCGCTGTTCCGCTTCTCGGCGCTGACCGGCAACCCGCATCGCATCCACTACGATCGCCCGTATGCCATGGAGGTGGAGGGCTATCCCGGCCTCGTCGTGCACGGGCCCTTCACCCAGGCCTGCCTCACGAACTTCGTGCGTGACCAGAATCCCGGCCGCTCGATCCGCACCTTCAGCATGCGCGCCAGGGCGCCGCTGTTCGACACGGCACCGTTCGATCTGGTGGGCCGGCCGACCGAAGGCGGCGCGGTCTGCGAGGTGTGGGCGGTTGCGCCCGGCGGCACCATCGCCATGCAGGCCAGCGCCACCTTTGACTGACACCGACATTTCAAAGCGCCAACGAGTGAAGCGCGCTCGAGAGGATTCCCCTCCCCTTGACGGGGAGGGGAGCACGCGCAAACTGAGAGTTGGGAGACATAAATGATAGAGCCGCTGAGCACACCCACGTTGCCGCGCGGCATTCGCGCCCGCTTCGTCGACAACATCAACGGCCTCAGGGTGCACGTGCTGGAGGCCGGCTTCGAGGAGCAGGGCCGGCCCTGCCTGCTGCTGCTGCACGGTTTCCCTGAGCTGGCATACAGCTGGCGCAAGGTGATGTTGCCGCTGGCGGCGGCCGGGTATCACGTGGTGGCCCCCGATCAGCGGGGCTACGGTCGCACCACCGGTTGGGACGACACCTATGACACCGATCTCGCCTCCTTCCGCGCGCTTAACGTGGTGCGCGACGCCCTCGGGCTCGTCGCGGCGCTCGGCTATCGCTCGGTGGCGGCCGTGGTCGGGCACGACTTCGGCTCGCCCATCGCCGCCTGGTGCGCGCTGCTGCGGCCGGACGTGTTCCGCTCCGTCGCGCTGATGAGCGCGCCGTTCGCCGGCCCGCCGTCGATACCGTTCGACACGGCCGATGCCCCGAAGCAAAGCGCATCCGCGTCCGGCCCGAGCATCCACGATGATCTCGCCGCCCTCAGGCCCCCACGCAAGCACTACCACTGGTACTATTCGACGCGGCCGGCCAACGCCGACATGCGCGACTGCGCGCAGGGCATACACGCCTTCCTGCGCGCCTACTATCACCACAAGAGCGCCGACTGGAAACGCAACACGCCCCACACGCTCGCGTCCTGGAGCGCCGTCGAGCTGGCCAAGCTGCCGACCTACTACGTGATGGAGCTGGACAAGGACATGGCGGAGACCGTCGCGCCGCACATGCCGAGCCCGGCCGAGATCGCGGCATGCACGTGGCTGCCCGAGCCGGAGCTTGCTGTCTACAGCGCGGAGTACGCCAGGACGGGCTTCCAGGGCGGCCTGAATTGGTATCGCACCCGAACGGCCGGCCGATACGACGCCGAGCTCGAGGTTTTCTCCGGCCGCACCATCGATCAGCCCTCCTGCTTCATCTCAGGGACAAGCGACTGGGGCGTCTTCCAGGCACCCGGCGCCTTCGAGCGGATGCAGACCAAGGCGTGCACACGCATGCTGGCCTGCCATCTGGTCGATGGAGCGGGCCATTGGGTGCAGCAGGAGCAGCCGGAGGCCGTGTGCCGCCTGCTCCTCGACTTTCTGCGCAAGGCAGCGCAGGCGTAGCCCAAAAGCCGGGCGTGAGGCATAATTGCCTGAATTCCAGCCGGCGTCGCCAGCGAGGACGCCGGGCCGTTGCCGGACAAGAGGAGACGATGGGATGGGCGCCGCAACTCTCTTCGACAAGATCTGGGACCGGCACGTGGTGGCCGATCTCGGCGACGGCTATGCACTGCTGCACATCAGCCGGCATCTCATGCATGACGGCGGCTCGTCGGCGTTCAAGGCGCTGAAGACGATGGGCTACCCCGTCCGCAATCCGGAGCTGACCTTCGCCACGTTCGACCATGTCATATCGACCCTCCCCGGCCGCACGGCGGAGACCAACCCGGCCCTGACACAGCGCCTCTACAGCATGCGCACCGATGCCAAGGCCGCGGGCGTGCGCCTGTTCGACCTGGGCGAGCCCGGCCAGGGCATCGTGCACGTGATCGGACCGGAGCTGGGACTTACGCTCCCCGGCACGTTGCTGGTGTGCGGCGACAGCCACACCTGCACTCACGGCGGCATGGGTGCGCTGGCATTCGGGATCGGCTCGAGCGAGGTCGTGCACGTGCTGGCGACGCAGACGATCGTGCAGCGCCGGCCCAAGCGACTGCGGGCGACCTTCGAGGGCACGCGCCCGCCCGGTGTGACGCCAAAAGACATGATCCTGCACTTGATCGGAGTGATCGGTGCGGCGGGCGGCACCGGCTACGCCGTCGAATACGCGGGCAGCGCCATTCGCGCGCTCGATATCGAGGGGCGCCTGACCATCTGCAATCTCTCCATCGAGCTGGGTGCGAAATGCGGCATGATTGCCCCGGACGAGACGACCTTCGAGCATCTCAAGGGCCGTCCCTACGCGCCGACGGGCGAGGCCTGGGAGGCCGCCGTCGCCGACTGGCGCACGCTCCCCAGCGATCCCGATGCGGTGTTCGATCGCGAGGTTGCAATCGACGTCTCCAAGATCGCCCCCCAGATCACGTGGGGCACCAGTCCCGAGCACGTGGTCGGCGTCGACGGCCGCATCCCCGATCCGGCGACGGTGCAGGACGCGGATCGCCGCAACGCGCTGCAGGCTGCCCTCGACTATATGGATCTCGAGCCCGGGGCGCCGATTGCGGGGACACCCGTCGACTGGGTCTTTATCGGCTCCTGCACCAACAGTCGCATCTCGGATCTGCGCGCGGCCGCTGCGGTGGCGAACGGGCGCAAGGTGGCCGGGACGGTTCGGGCCTGGATCGTGCCGGGCTCCGAAAACGTCAAGAGGCAGGCGGAGGCCGAGGGTCTGGACCAGGTGTTCAAGTCGGCCGGCTTCGAATGGCGCGAGCCCGGCTGCTCGATGTGCCTCGCCATGAACAACGAGACGGTGCCGCCGGGCCAGCGCAGCGTCTCCACCTCGAACCGCAACTTCGTCGGCCGCCAAGGGCCGGGCGCGCGCACGCATTTGGCCAGCCCCGCCATGGCCGCCGCAGCCGCCCTGGCCGGGCGCATTGTCGACGTGCGTACGATTTGACAGGACAACCGGGAGCATCGCGATGAAAGCGTTCACCGTGCTGGAAGGGGTCGCCGCGCCACTGCTTCGCCCGAACATCAATACCGACATCATCATCCGCATCGAGCGCCTGCGCGACCTGGACCGCGATGAGCTCGGCCCTTATGCCTTCGAATCCTGGCGCTATCGCCGCGACGGCACGGAGGACCCCGCCTTCGTCCTCAACAAGCCGCAATATCGCGAGGCCCGCATCATGATCGGCGGCGAGAATTTCGCCTGCGGCAGCTCGCGCGAGGCGGCCGTCTGGGCGCTCCAGAGCTTCGGCATTCGCTGCGTGATCGCGCCGAGCTTCGGCCCGATCTTCTTCACCAACTGCTTCCAGAACGGGGTGCTGCCGGTCGTCGTGCCCGCCAAGGTCGTCGACGACCTCGCCGCCGAGGTCGAGGCGACGCAGGGCAAGGGCAAGGTCACCATCGATCTCCACCGCTGCGTTGTCGTCTCCCCCAGCGGCAAGGAGACCCCTTTCACCATCGATGCCATGCTCCGGGAAGCAATGCTCGAGGGGCTC
>VBAB01000530.1:2775-4054 GCA_005888525.1 Alphaproteobacteria bacterium | reverse complement strand
CTTGTCGTCGACGTACCTGGCATCTTCTGTACGCGCGCCACCGCCGCCGCCGGCGTCGTGATGCGGGGTAGCGTGCGCGCCGCCGCCCAGCATGTTGCGGATGCTATCGGCTACCAGCATTCCGCCGGCAACGCCCGCCGCGGTGGTGAGAGCCGAGCGCATGAAGCCGCCGCCCGAGGCGGCTGCCGGCGCCGGCTGGGGCTGTTGCGGCGGAGGGGCGCTCTGCGCCCAGGGCGAGCGACCATCGCCGCGGCTGTCGTAGGCCGAAGGCGTTGCCCGTGCACCGACCTGGGGAACGCTGGATCGAGACTTCTGCCCGCCACGACCGCCCCAGAAGCTGTCCAGGAAGCCACCCGAGCGCGAGCTGCGTGACCGGTCACCTTCCTCCATGCTACGCAGTTGCTCCTCGAGCTCCAGCACGCGGTTGTTGGCGGCCTCCAGCGTCTGCTCCTGCACGAGCACAGTCTGCACGAGCATATAAGGAGCATCCGGATTGGCGCGAATCAGTTGGTTGATCAATGCCTCGGCTTCCCTGTCCTTCTCCGGCGCGCCGTGGTTGCGCATGCGCTCGAAGAAGTTGGTTATAAGCTGGCGTTCTTCCGCATTCATGGCATCCCTCCCTGGGTGCGTGACGGGCAACATATCGGGTGGCGACGGCGGCTTCGCAATGGCCAATGTTAATAGTATTTACTCTACAGCCGCGAACGGAATCAGAACAGAGCGCCGCGCGCCGCCACCGGCCACAGACAATCCACGCGCGCCTCGCCGCCGCCGAGCCCGCGCACCCCGACGTACCAGTCGTGCAGGTTGACCGTGGGATCGCAGTGCCCGGGAACAAGGAGCACCTTGTCACCGCGCCTCGGCCGCTCGGCGCAGGAGGAGGCATCGATGATACCGTGCTCGTCGGAGGGGCGGTGATACACCGCGCCGGGCAAGTGCCAGGGCACCGGCATGCCGCTGTCGACGGAGAGGGCCTTGAGCCCGGCATCGACGATGAGCCGCTCCAGCGTAGGCGCGCTCATCACGGTCGCATAGACGAAAAGCGCATGCTCGAAGGTATCGAAGGCTTCGCCGTTCCCGCGCTTGTTGCGCGCGTAATCGGCGTCCATGAAGATGTATGAGCCGGCCTGCAGCTCGTTGTAGACCGCACTTGCCGCCTCGTTCTCATAAGTCCCGGTGCCGGCCCCGCTTATGATGGCAGCCTGCAGGCCGACCGCCTTCAAGGCAGTTTGCGTCTCCTTCACGTGCTCCACTGCGCGGGCGATGTGGGCACTGCGCT
>VBAB01000530.1:0-2705 GCA_005888525.1 Alphaproteobacteria bacterium | reverse complement strand
GAGCGGGCGACCCGTTCCGCAAGGCGCGCGGCCGACGCGCCCGGCAACGTGCCGCAGCGCCGGCCGCCAACGTCGATCTCCACCATCACGTCGAGGGTCGTGCCCGCCTTCGCCGCAGCCACCTCGATCTCGGCCACGCCCTCGGCATCGTCCGCGCACACGGCGATCCTGGCGTGTGCGGCCAGCGCGGCGAGCCGGTCCAGCTTGCCTGCCCCCGCCACCTCATTGGACACGAGCACGTCGCCGATGCCCCCGGCGACCATCACCTCGGCTTCCGATACCTTCTGGCAGCACACCCCGACCGCGCCGAGCGCCACCTGCTTGGCAGCAATGATCGGCGACTTGTGCGTCTTGGAGTGCGGGCGCAGGCGCACGCCGGCAGCGCGCACGAAATCGGCCATGCGCTGCAGGTTGCGCTCGAAGGCGTCGAGGTCGATGAGGAGTGCCGGCGTGTCGATCTCGGCCAGCGCCATGCCGGAGGCAGCGGGTGGCGGCAGGGGCATGATCGGCTCCTATTCTCTGCAATGGCGCAACTCAGCGACGATAGACACGCGGCGCTCACAAGTCATTCGCGGATGACGGGTCACCTATCCCCACTACTGCTCTGCCCCAATAAAAAAGGGCCGCACGAAGCGGCCCCTTTCTCAGTTTGCCTTTCGGTCTATGCTGCTCTTGGTAACAGTGTCGGCAGCTTCTTGTCCTCCTGGCGCTTGGACTCCGATCTCAGCGCGATCCCGAAGTACCTCGTGCGCTTGCCTATGCGCTCCTTTTTCACGCCCAGCTCGCCGATCTCACGCGTGACCCTGGGATGTGCGAAGGGCTCCTTCTCGTTGTCCTCGCACCACCGGCAGTACTCCTCGTAGAGCTCCGTCGAAGTGAGGCTCGAGTTTTCGGAAGCGGCAACCACCCTTTCTCTGTAGAAACGCTGCACGTCGCTGTCGGGCACGGCCCGCGGCAGCCGATTGTCGTTGGCATTGAGACGTCGCGCCGCCGGCGGCTCGGCAACGGCGAGCTCCTCTTCTCGGCCCGCTGCGGCGGCCACCGCGATTTCAGGCACGGGCGCGCTCTCGACCACCGGCTGCGGCGCCTTCTCGCGCGCAGCCGCTCGCGTTGGCTCTTGCTCCACTGCACGATCGTTGATGCGCCAGTAGGCGAAGGCCACGTACATGCCGAAGCCCGAGCCGATCTCGATCAGCAGCGCCACGAAGATTGTCAGCGCCGTCTGCACCTTCTCCACTTCGATGCCCGTGATCTTCGACAGCACGCTCGCCTGCGGATCGGCTTCGGCCATGACCGTGCCTCCCGCCGTCTTGGCGAGCTTGGCGCCGATCTCGGATATGCGCGACTCCAGCTTTTGCGACTGCTGGGCCGAAGCGAGCTCCGCGTTGAGCTTGTGGAACTGCTGGCAGAAGTCGCGCGCACTCTTGCCCGAGACCTCCGTGCATTCCCTGGTGATGACCCAGTAGCGCTGAGCCTTGATCACGTTGAGCTCGGACGCAACGGTCTCCGCCGGCCGATGTGCCGGGATCCAGGTGAGCTGGTCCTGGGCGCGCTTGGAGTCGGCGCGCAGGTCCTTGTACGTATTGGCGTCCACCGCGCGCTGACCTGTCGTGTCGAGCCGGTTGAGGGCGGCGTGTCCCAGCGCAGAGGTCATCGAGTAGGCGCTGACCACGGTCCACACCAGAGCCGCAGCAACCGCCTGCGACCACATCCGATTGCGTATGGCGGCGAAGAGAAAGAACGGCACCAGCGCCTTGAAGCAATCGGCAGCCGCCGAAGCGGCCCCGTAGATCTCGCCATCCAACGCCGTCTTTCCGAGACTGAAGCCGAATCTGTAATTCATGGCAGCGGACACGGCGAGCAGAACGCCCGCCGCGACCACACCCAATACGCCCAAGGCATGCCTTGCCATTGACGCCCCCTTTGTTTCGACCGGCCGCGTTCGGCCGGGCGAGTTCCAGTCCTGAGGGGGGCGACGGAATGCGCACGGTCATGTGGCCGAAAAGCCACTGAGTACACGTCCCTCGGCGAGTTCGCGCTGCTGGGCTGCATGGGTTTTGTCCCACTGCCAAGCAGCGATTGCTACGCCGCGTGCATCCAGTTTGTGACCGAAGCTGCGGGGTTACCGGGAGTTTTGCACAGTAGCCGCGCCTGCGTGGGCGCCACCTTATGCACAAGTCCCCAGACCCGAACATACATGACGCAGCGTGTGCAGACGCAACCCCCTCGAACCGTCACGCTACGCGATTCGTAGCTTTTTGTTAACAGATTCAGTTGTGTATGCGCCCCTGCCCGTTTCGGGGCACTTTACAGGGTGCCAAACGGCAGCCCGGCGGCACATGCCGCGGCACGCGCTCCCTCCCCAAGGTATCCACCGCTTATCCACCGCAGGACCCATTTATTCACATTCCCCCGCTGCCGCTCCCTGGGTTTCCATGTTCGGTCGCCGGCGCCCTTCGCCTCCTGGACGCCCACGATTCCGTTTGCTCGAGTGCCGCAAATGGGAGCAAAATGTCGGATTACTGACCTTCGTGCCGGTCCGGTGGCCGGCGCGGGGGCATGTGCCTTGTCCGTAATCCGTCAGGCCGTGCAACATCGTGAGAAAGTATGGCGATGAAGCGTACGCAGAGGATGTCGGGCATGGTTTGTTCGCGTATGGGAGCTCACCATGAGTAAAGCGAGCGGCCTCATCCTGATTTTGGGTG
>VBAB01000529.1 GCA_005888525.1 Alphaproteobacteria bacterium | reverse complement strand
GCGCCTCGTCGGTGGTCGGCTGCGTCAAGAACGCCCTCGCGGGCGTGCGCTCGAAGATGCGGCCGTGATGGAGAAACACCACCTCGTCCGCGAGCCGGCGCAGTTGCCCCAGGTCGTGCGTGATCAGCACCACGCGCGTTCCCTCGGAGCGCACGGCACGCACCAGCTCCTCGACCGCCGTGGTTGCCGCCGGATCGAGATGGGAGGTGGGCTCGTCCA
>VBAB01000528.1 GCA_005888525.1 Alphaproteobacteria bacterium | reverse complement strand
CGCTTGGCGGCCTCCTTGCGCAGGCGGCGCAGCATGCCGCCCGTCCCCGCCGGGATCAGGCGCCCGACGATGACGTTCTCCTTCAGACCCTCGAGCGTATCGACCTTGCCGTTGACGGCGGCATCGGTGAGCACCCGGGTGGTCTCCTGGAACGAGGCCGCCGAGATGAAGCTGCGCGTCTGCAGCGAGGCCTTGGTGATGCCGAGCAGCACCGGCTTTGCCGTCGCCGGACGCTTGCCCGACTTCTCGACGGCCAAGTTCAGCTCATTGAACTCGATCCTGTCGATCTGCTCGCCTTTGAGGAACTCGGTCTCGCCCGGATCCTCCACCTCCACCTTCTGCAGCATCTGCCGGACGATGACCTCGATGTGCTTGTCGTTGATGGTCACGCCCTGCAGCCGGTAGACGTCCTGGATCTCGTTGATCAGGTAGTTGGCGAGTTCCTCGACACCCTTGATGGCCAGGATGTCGTGCGGAGCGGGGTGGCCGTCGTAGACGAAGTCGCCCTTCTCGATGCGGTCGCCGTGCTGCACTGCCAGGTTCTTGCCGCGCGGGATCAGGTACTCCTTCGTCTCGGCGTTCTCGTCGTCGGGCTTGATGAAAATGCGCTGCTTGTTCTTGTAGTCCTTGCCGAACTCGACGGTTCCGGTGATCTCGGCGATGATCGCGTTGTCCTTCGGGCGCCGCGCCTCGAACAGCTCCGCCACGCGCGGCAGGCCGCCCGTGATGTCGCCGGTCTTGGCAGACGCGATCGGGATGCGCGCGAGCACGTCGCCCGCTTTGACCTTGGCGTGCGGTTCCACCTGCAGGATCGCATCCACGGGGAGCAGATAGCGCGCATCGACGCCGCGCGACACCCGCACCGGCTTGCCACCCTTGGATTCCTTGATGAGGATGGCAGGCCTCAGCTCAGACCCACGCGGCGAGGCGCGCCAATCCGTAATGACGCGATTGGTCGTGCCCTGCATCTCGTCCGTCTGCTCCTTCATGGAGACGCCCTCGACGAGGTCGGCGAAGTCGGCGACGCCGTCGACCTCCGTGAGGATCGGCCGCATGTAGGGGTCCCACTGGGCCAGGCGCGCACCGCGCTTGACCTCGTGCCCGTCATCGACGTGCAGCTGCGAGCCGTAGGGGATCTTCTGGATCGCCAGCTCCTTGCCGGACTGGTCGCTGATGACGAAGGCCATGTTGCGGCCCATGGAGACCAAGCGGCCCTGGCTGTCCTTCACCACCGCGCGGTTCTTGATCTTCACCTTGCCGTTGAAGTTGGATTCGATGAAGGACTGGTCCACCGTCTGCGCCACGCCGCCGAGATGGAACGTACGCATGGTGAGCTGGGTGCCGGGCTCGCCGATCGACTGGGCGGCAATGACACCCACCGCCTCGCCGATGTTGACCGGCGTGCCGCGCGCCAGATCGCGGCCGTAGCACTTGGCGCACACGCCGTTGGTGGTCTCGCACGTGAGCACCGAACGGATGCGCACTTCCTGGATCTGCGCCTTCTCGATCGCGTCCACCTCCTTCTCCTGGAGGAGCTCGCCGGACTTGACAATCACCTTCTTGGTGGCCGGGTCCTTGACGTCCTCGGCCGCCGTGCGGCCCAAGACGCGCTGGGCCAGCGAGACGATGATCTGGCCGGCGTCGACCACGGCCTGCACGTTGATGCCGCCGTCGGTGCCGCAGTCTTCCTCGGAGATGATCGCGTCCTGCGCCACGTCGACGAGACGGCGCGTGAGATAGCCGGAGTTGGCCGTCTTCAGTGCCGTGTCGGCGAGGCCCTTGCGCGCGCCGTGCGTCGAGTTGAAGTACTCGAGCACGGAGAGGCCCTCCTTGAAGTTGGAGATGATCGGCGTCTCGATGATCTCGCCCGACGGCTTG
Organism: Alphaproteobacteria bacterium; assembly: GCA_005888525.1. Classification (GTDB taxonomy): domain Bacteria; phylum Pseudomonadota; class Alphaproteobacteria; order Rhizobiales; family Hyphomicrobiaceae; genus AWTP1-13. Next base: position 1,823 of record VBAB01000528.1, on the reverse strand, counting down.
GTCATGAGGCCGCGCATGCCGGCGAGCTGGCGCATCTGCTTCTCCGAGCCGCGCGCTCCGGAGTGCGCCATCATGTACACTGAATTGACCTGCCGTGTGCGGCCGGTCGCTTTCTCGATCTGCACCGAGGAGATGCGGTCCATCATCTCCTTGGCGATCTGGTCGGTGCATTTCGACCAGGCGTCCACCACCTTGTTGTACTTCTCGAGCTGGGTGATGAGACCGTCGTTGTACTGCTGCTCGTACTCGCGCACGAGCTCGTTGGTCTGCTCGACGAACTTAACCTTCGTCTCCGGGATCACCATGTCGTCCTTGCCGAAGGAGATGCCGGCCTTGAAGGCGTGATAGAAGCCCATGCCCATCACGCGGTCGCAGAAGATCACGGTCTCCTTCTGTCCGCAGTTGCGGTAGACGGCGTCGATCAGGCCGGAGATGGCCTTCTTGGTGAGCAGCTGGTTGACCAGCGCGAACTTGACGCCGGGCTTCCTCGGCAGGAGCTGGCCGAGCAGCAGACGGCCGGGCGTGGTGTCCTGCACCTCGATCACCTCGTTGCCGTTCTCGTCGACGGCATGAAAGCGACCCTTGACCTTGGCGTGCAGGGTGACGGCGCCGGCGGCGAGCGCGTGCTCCACCTCGGAGAGCGAGCCCAGCAGCATGCCCTCGCCCGGCTCCTTCTCGCGCATCATCGACAGGTAGTAGAGACCGAGCACGATATCCTGGCTCGGCACGATGATGGGCGATCCGTTGGCCGGGTGCAGGATGTTGTTGGTCGACATCATCAGCACCCGCGCCTCGAGCTGGGCTTCGAGCGACAGCGGCACGTGCACGGCCATCTGGTCGCCGTCGAAGTCGGCGTTGAAGGCGGCGCACACCAGCGGATGCAGCTGGATGGCCTTGCCCTCGATCAGCACGGGCTCGAAGGCCTGGATACCGAGACGGTGCAGCGTCGGCGCGCGGTTGAGCAGCACCGGGTGCTCGCGGATCACCTCGTCGAGCACGTCCCAGACCTCGGGCTTCTCTTTTTCGACCAGCTTCTTGGCCTGCTTGACGGTCGCCGCCTGGCCCAGCGCCTGCAGCCGCGCGTAGATGAACGGCTTGAACAGCTCGAGCGCCATCTTCTTCGGCAACCCGCACTGGTGCAGCTTCATCTCCGGGCCCACGACGATGACGGACCGGCCCGAATAATCGACACGCTTGCCGAGCAGGTTCTGGCGGAAGCGGCCCTGCTTGCCCTTCAGCATGTCGGCCAGCGACTTCAGGGGGCGCTTGTTGGCGCCCGTGATGACGCGACCGCGCCGGCCGTTGTCGAACAGCGCGTCGACCGATTCTTGCAGCATCCGCTTTTCGTTGCGGATGATGATGTCGGGTGCCCTCAGCTCCATCAGCCGCTTCAATCGGTTGTTGCGGTTGATGACGCGACGGTAGAGGTCGTTGAGGTCGGAGGTGGCGAAACGGCCGCCGTCGAGCGGCACCAGCGGCCGCAGTTCCGGGGGGATCACCGGCACCACCGTCAGGATCATCCACTCCGGCCGGTTCTTCGAGTCGATGAACGCCTCGATCACCTTGAGACGCTTGCCGAGCTTTTTCGGCTTGAGCTCGGTGGTCGCTTCCGCGATCTCCTGGCGCAACTGGTCGCGGATCTTGGGCAGATCCATGCCCGAGAGCAGCTCGCGGATGGCCTCCGCGCCGATGCCGGCCGTGAACGAATCCTGGCCGTGCTCCTCGACGGCCTGGTTGTACTGCTCCTCGTTGAGCAGCTGCTTCTCGGCAAGCGGCGTCATGCCGGGCTCGGTGACGATGTAGTTCTCGAAATAGAGAACGCG
>VBAB01000527.1:3380-3893 GCA_005888525.1 Alphaproteobacteria bacterium | reverse complement strand
CGAGTTGTCGACTTGGCGCAGCTGTGTCGGGTACGCAGCCTTCGCAAGTTAGACCGATTCTATGGTGTCGAATAATTGTTGACTTTTTTCGTATAGTTTGAATGATCGTTCGTCCGTTCGGCTACATAGCGATGATGCGCCGCCGTGCATGCGCCGTCCCGACGATGGACGAGCAAGCGATACGAAATCGCTCAGACAGCGATTTTGCCGATAACGCGGGACAAAATGGATGGATTTGCGCAGCGCTCAGTAGACGGTGGGTCATGTCAATATCTCGCGTATGCGGCAGTTACATAGGAGCGGACAGGGCCACGACGCGCATCGCGATCGCCGCCGCGACGACGGGTTGCGTCCTGGCTAACGCGTCGCTCTGCATGGGCACCGCGTCCGCCCAATCAGCCGGTAAGAAGGGGCCGCCGAAGCCCGCTACGACGCAGGTCACCAGCGAGGATCTGCTGCGTAATATTGCGTGCCTGGAGCAGAGACTGCGGATGCTCGAGGAGCAGAAGGCGG
>VBAB01000527.1:0-3356 GCA_005888525.1 Alphaproteobacteria bacterium | reverse complement strand
GACGACGGGCAAACCGTGGATAACCACGACCACCGCAGAGCACCTTTCGCTGAAGGTCGAGCCGGCGCCACTGCCCGGCAAGGAGGTGCTGGCCTCTCCCCCACCGCCCATCGAGGGCATCAGTTTCGGCGCCTACGGCGAAATCAAGTTTGGGCGTCGACAGAACCCCGATGCCGGCGGTCAGTGGCAGACGGGCTTCGATGCTGCGCGTGTGGTGCTGTCACCAACTTACGCCATCACGAAGAACATCATCTTCAACGCCGAGCTGGAGTTCGAACACGGTGGCATCGCCGTCGATTCCGACGACAAGCTGGCCGGGTCCGTGGATGTGGAACAGCTCTTTATCGACTTCAAGATCCACGAGCAGTTCAAAAACCAGTTCTACAGCGTCAATCGCCCCGAGCTCTATCTTGGACTCATTCCGTCGACGTGGAGGTCGCCGGCCACGCGCGTGTACGGGCTGCTCGGGAATGGCTTGAGCTATGCATTCCAGGTGAGCCAGAGCATCGAGGATTTCGGCGACAGCTTCGACAAACGTACCGACGCAAATATTCTGGCCGCCGGGCCTTACGTCGGCGGCTTTTCCATCGATAGCGCCCTAGGTTTGTCGAGAACACCCGTCGGGGACTTCCGCCAAGTCAACGATACGTTGGCCTATGCCGGACGACTGGACTACCAGCCCCCCTGGCTTCCCGGTTTTGCCGGCAGCATGAGCGGCTATTACAGCCCCAACACGACGCCACGCGGCGCTCATGCCGATAGCGGCGCTGCGCTGGGCAAGTCGAGCCTCACTCTGTTCGATACCGAGTTCCGCTATCGCCATCCGAATACGGGATTGGAGTTGCGCGGCGAATATGTTCGCGTCGGTTTCGGAAATCCTGCGAACCTGCGCGCCAACAATGACGGAGATGATGCCAACAACATCGGCAAAACGATGTACGGGTACTCAGGCGAAATCGCTTACCACTTCCCCTTGGGAACGATCCTGGAGAGCGCGTGGGAGGCAATTCCGTTCTATCGGTACACCTTCGAAAACTTCCAAACGAGCGGCTTTGCAGGAACCGACTTGGACGCGCCGACCGGCAAAGGTCGCATGCAGTTCCACACCGCCGGCATCGCCATCGCACCATCGCCCAAGGTAGTGCTGAAGTTGACCTATCAGAAGGCGATCAATGACGATCCGGCCGGAGCCAACGCCGACTATGTCCTGGGATCGGTGGGGTTCACGTTCTGAGCAATGATCGAGACCGAGCACCGGTCGCTGATGGCGACGTCTGCGGGAGAGCAAACAAGTGGCTGATTGGGTCCGGCTGACAGTCCCTGCTGCCGTCGTCGCATCGCTCGCTTCGCCGGCGTACGCAGTTGAATACCTTACAATCGCGCAATCGCGGAAATTGTCATTTCCGTCAGCCACGGAGTTCGTCCCCATCGATGTTCAGGCCTGGAAAGTCGCCTCCGACGGAAAGGAGGCGGGCCGGTATGTCGTCGATCGCGTCATTGGCAAGCATCTGTACATCGATTACGCCGTCACCTTGGATGCCGGTGGGCGCGTCCAGCGGGTTGATATCCTGCAATACCGGGAAGCGTACGGGGGCGAGGTTCGCGACCGCGGCTGGCTCAATCAATTCGTTGGAAAGAGCAGTGCCAATCCTCTGCAAGTGGGGGTGGACATCAGGAATATTTCAGGCGCGACGCTCTCCTCGCATCACTTGACCGAAGGCATCAAACGGATCGTGAGCCGATATGGGAAAGGTGCTCGATAGCGTGCGCCGCGCGCGCCCGTTGCTTGGAACGCTGGTAGACATCACGGCGACGGGCGGCAAGCATGATCAACTGGAGCGGGCCATCGAGTCCGCGTTCAATGTCGTGGAGCACGTGCACCGGCTGATGAGCTATCACGAACCCGACAGCGACGTGTCGCGTCTCAATCGGGCCAATGGCAGCACGCCGATCGTCGTTCACGAGTGGACCTATGCGGTCTTGCAGACCGCTCTCGAGATCGAACGTCAATCGAAGGGAGCATTCAACACGGCCGTCGCTCCAGTTCTGGAGGGTCTCGGCCTGCTGCCGCAGACAACGGAGAGAAGCGTTCCCTACGACGACCGAACGCCGCAGCATGCTGTCGAGCTGCTCTCCGGCAACCGTGCCCGTCTGCAAGCGTCGGGCAGCACGATCGACCTGGGTGGTATCGCCAAGGGATTTGCCGTCGATCAGGCGGTGCGCTCGCTTCGCGCGCACCGCGCCCGAGGCGGACTGGTGAACGCGGGCGGGGACATGCTCGGTTTCGGACCCGACGCGCACGTGGTCGCAATTCGCGATCCGCGCGATCCGCTCCGGCTCATGACGCAAACAAGGCTGCGCAATGCGGCGTTGGCTTCCTCAGGGCGTGCCTTCGAACCCACAGTCTCGCGGCAAACCTCGCACTGCGCAATCATAGACCCCGGCGCCCGAGAACCTGTGACGGCTGTCCGCGGTGCGACGGTCCGCGCGGCATCGTGTACGATTGCCGATGCGCTGACCAAAGTCGTCATGATCGCTGGACGTGCAGCTTCGGAGGTACTCGACCATTACGGCGCGAGCGCGTTGTTCGTCACCGACAGCGGCGAGGTTCTGGCCACGGCCGATTGGCAGGATGTGCGACCCCTTGCGGCTTAATCGGTGGTTCCGCCGGGGGCTCTATGGCGTCCTCACCTTGATGTTCGTCACAGGGATGATCTGGCTCGTCGCCGATTGGAAGAAGAGCGCGCCGGACGGTGAAATGTGGCAGAGCATGGCGGCGTGGCTCCTTATGGCGCACGGTGGCGGTGCCATGATTACCCTCCTGCTGCTGGGCGCCATATTGCCGGTGCACGCGTATCGCTCGTGGCGAGGAAGGCGCAATCGCACGAGCGGAGCCATCATGGTTACAATGAACGCAGTACTCATCACGACTTCGTTCGGCCTCTACTACATGGGCTCTGAGGCGATACGGCCCTGGCTGAGCGACATTCACATCGGCGCTGGAATCTGCCTCCCTATCTTTCTCGTCGCACATATCTTGCTCGGACGGCGAACAGCACCGGTGTAGGGCAGTGAGGGTCAGACCCGGCAAGTCTCAAGCGGGGTACAACGCGTCCGCTCTACATCCAGCAACGGTCGCAAGGGCTCAGTTCGTGTGCTGGCCTGCGATCAGTCGATGTCATTGGGGTGAACGCCGGCTGCCGCCGTCAACGGCGCCAATGCCGCCGTACGGCGGCGCCACTGTCGCCAATTATTCTGAGATGGCGGCATTCACCGTGGCCGCGCTGCCACACCCGCATCGCGCTCGCGTCGCGTGATCAGTGGGTCCGCTCAGCGAGCACCGGTGTCGCGGAAGC
>VBAB01000526.1 GCA_005888525.1 Alphaproteobacteria bacterium | reverse complement strand
CCCGTCGTGTCGAAGACGCGCCTCCGGCACGATGGGCCGGATGAGGGGGTCTCATTGGCACCGAAGCAACTTCCCCCTCACCAGTTCGGCCGAATGACTTACGACCGCGCCATTGTGGATGTGCTCGGGGAGAGTCAAGAGAGCGCGGCCGTAAGTCATGGCCTCACGCCCTCTCCCCGATGGGGAGAGGCGAGCGTCGCGGGCGCATACTTTGGAAGAGCACTCCTGAACGCTGCCGCGAATTCCGGGATGACAGCGCGGAGCAGGAAGCCATGACCGCGACCGGCAAATCCCTGGAGGTACGCAAGCCCACGCTGCCGGTGGCGCGGCCCACGATCGCGCTGGCGCTGGGTGGTGGGGGCGCGCGCGGGCTCGCGCATCTGCTGATGCTGGAGGTGCTCGACGAGCTGGGCCTCAAGCCCAAAATCATCGCCGGCACCTCGATCGGTGCCGTGTTCGGTGCCGCCTACGCGTCGGGGCTCTCGGCCAAGCGCATCCGCGCGCACGTCGAGGAGGCGTTGAGCCAGCGCTTCGATATCGTGCGCCAGCTGCTCTCGGCGCGGTCCGAGCCGGTGCTCAAGATCCTCAACATCCTGCCTATCCGGTCGGCCCTGCTGAAGCCCGAGTCGCTGCTCGAGTTCATGCTGCCCTCGGCGGTGCCGCGCGACTTCGCCGACCTCGAGATTCCGCTCAAGGTCGTGGCCACCGACTATTATGCCCAGGAGCAGACGGTTCTGACCCAGGGCTCCCTGCGGACCGCGGTTGCCGCCAGCATCGCGCTGCCGGCGCTGTTCACGCCGGTCACGCTCAATGGCCGCATGCTCATGGACGGCGGGCTCGTCAATCCGCTCCCCTTCGACGTCCTGAACGGCCATGCCGACATCACGATCGCCATCGACGTGAGCGGCGCGCCCACCGCGCCCGGCAAGCGGCCGCACCCCTCGGCCTTCGCCGCGCTGATGGCCTCCTCGCAAATCATGCAGCGAACGATCGTGCGCGAGAAGCTCAAGGTGAGGCAGCCGGACATCTATATCGATGTCGAGGTGGACGACTACTACGTGCTGGACTTCCACCGCTTCAAGCAGATCCTGGCAGACGCGGCGCCCGCCCAGGCACAGCTGCGCCGTCAGCTCGAGCGCGTTCTCGCCAGTCAGGCGGCTGAGACGCTGCCGGCTATCGCAGCCGCGGAAGCGGTCAACTCGCCGCCGCCTCTCCCGCTGCGCAAGCGGCGGCTGCTGAGCTTCAAACGGCTCTCGCTGGCGCGGAAGACATAACCATATGCGCGACTCGGACGAAGGCGCTGGCAAACGGGGCAAGGGCGTCGCCCTCGCGCTGGGCGGCGGCTCGGCGCGGGGACTTGCGCACGTGCTCATGCTCGAGGCCTTCGATGAGCTCGGCGTGAAGCCATGCGTGATCGTCGGCACCTCCATGGGTGCCATCTGCGGCGCAGCCTACGCGGCCGGACTCTCGGGCGCTGAGATGCGCGCGCATTTTATGGCGCTCTTCGCCAAGCGCGCCTATTTCCTGAAGCATTTCACCGGCAGGCTGCGCGGCAGCATGACCACGCTCTGGAGCCCGCGCGCGCCCAGTGTCATCGACAACGTCACCTTGTTCGAGATGCTGCTGCCCGAGGCCCTGCGCTGCGATTTCGCCGCGCTCAAGATCCCGTTTCTGGCGGTCGCCACCGATTTCTACGCCATCGAGCAGGTGGTGCTGGACAAGGGGCCGCTGATCCCCGCGCTGGCGGCGAGCTCGGCGCTGCCGAGCCTCACCCGGCCCGTGCTGCTCCATGGCCGGACGCTGATCGATGGTGGTTTCGTCAACCCCGTGCCCTACGACGTGGTGATGGACCGCGCCGGCGTGACGGTTGCCGTCGACGTAACGGGACATACCCGGCGCCGCTCCGGCGCAAAGGTTCCGCGCACGCTCGATGCCATCACCGGATCGACCCAGATCCTGTTCCACTCGCTCACCCGCGAGAAGCTCAAGTCGGCGCCGCCCGACATTCTGATCCGTCCGGCGGTCGGCGCGTTCGGGGCGATGGATTATTTCAAGATCGCGGCGATATTGGCGGCGGCAGAGCCCGCCAAGGAAGACCTGAAACGCCAGCTTTCTCAAATTCTTGCCGCCGCGCGTTGAGCTTTCCACAACAGATTTGCAACAACCGGCGGGAACTTGCTTAACCTTTGCCACATTGTACGTGCTACACGCGACTGGCATTAACCTTCAGTTCCGCATGATTCCCGGGGGGATCGGAGTGCCGCGCCCGACGAGCGATGGCTTTCGTATCGATCTTGATCTCGATCACGCGCGCCGGGAGGCCGAGCGCGTGCGGGACATGCTGCGGGCCCTGCGGCGCCGGCACGATCTCTCCCGCTTCGAATATACGCGCATCGTGCGCATCGTGCCCGGCGGCGACACCTTCAGCCATCCGATGCTGACGCTCGGCAACCGCTTCGCCGAGCACGAGGACCTGCTGCTGTCCACCTACCTGCATGAGCAGATGCACTGGTATCTGTGGTATCTGGGCACGCCCGAGCACGACCCCGTAGCGCCGTTCTTCGACGAGCTGGTGCGGCGCTATCCCGAGGCGCCTACCGAGCTGCCGGACGGGGCGCGCAGCTACGAGTCCACCTACCTGCATCTGGTCGTCAACTGGCTCGAGGTGGCGGCCACGTCGGAGTTCATCGGCCGCGTGCGCGCCTGCGCGGTTGCCGAGACGCAGCGCACCTACCGCTGGATCTACCGCACCGTGTTGAGGGACTGGGACCAGCTGGCCGAGCTTTACGAGCGGCACGGCCTGATTCCCATCCGCAGCGCGCCCGAGCTGATCGCCGAGAACGCCAAGGTGGCGAAGCGGGCCCTCAACGGCGGCGTGCGAAGAAGTCCCGCAGCAGCGCGGCCGCCCGCGCCTCCTCGAACCCGCCGTAAAGCTCAGGCGCGTGGTGGCAGGTCGGCTGGCTGAAGATGCGCGCACCGTGCTCCACGCCTCCTCCCTTGGGATCACCGGCACCCCAGTAGAGCCGGCGGATGCGGGCAAACGAGATGGCAGCCGCGCACATCGGGCAGGGCTCGAGCGTGACGTAGAGATCGGCGCCGTCGAGCCGCTCTGATCCCTGCGCCGCGCAGGCCTGGCGGATCGCCAGCATTTCCGCATGCGCTGTGGGATCGGCGAGCTCACGGGTGCGGTTGCCGGCCCGGCCCAGCACGCTGCCGTCGGCGCCCACCACGACCGCGCCCACCGGCACCTCGCCGCGCGCGCCGGCAGCCTCCGCCTCGGCGAGGGCGGCCAGCATATGGCTCTGGGGCAGGCGAGATGTCATAAGGGCTCCGCGACAGGTGCTGCTCGATTCCACGCAGGAAGCTGCATTCCATGCACAAACCCGAGCCAGGTCAACGCCGCAGGGCCGGGCGCCCGCAAGCCGAGCGCGCCGGCCTACGCTCGGGTTCCATGCGCATCGCCAAGGCGCTGGCCCGCGCCGGGCTGTGCTCGCGGCGCGAGGCGGAGCGCTGGATCGAGGGCGGGCGCGTCTCCGTAAACGGCGAGGTCCTCGAGAGCCCCGCCCGCGACGTTGCCCCCGCCGACCGCATCCTGGTCGACGGTAACCCCCTGCCGGCGCCGGCGCCGCCGCGCCTGTGGCGCTACCACAAGCCGAAGGGCCGGGTCACCACCCACAGCGATCCGCAGGGCCGTCCGACCGTGTTCGAGGCGCTGCCCGAGGAGATGCCGCGCGTCATCTCCATCGGCCGCCTGGATTTCAACACCGAGGGGCTGCTGCTGCTTACCAACGACGGGGCGCTGGCCAGGCATCTCGAGTTGCCGGCGACCGGCTGGTTGCGGCGCTACCGCGTGCGGGCACATGGGGCGGTGGCGCAGGAGGCGCTCGACAAGCTCAAGGACGGGGTCGAGATCGGCGGCGTGCGCTACGGACCCATCGAGGCCACGCTGGAAAAGGTGCAGGGCTCCAATGTGTGGCTCATGCTGGGACTGCGCGAAGGCAAGAACCGCGAGGTGCGTACCATCCTCGACAGTCTCGGGTTGACGGTGAACCGGCTGATCCGCGTCTCCTTCGGGCCATTCCAGCTGCTCGACCTGGCGCCCGGCGCCGTGGAGCCGGTGAAGCGACGGGTGCTTGCGGACCAGCTGCCAGCGCCCATTGTCCGCGAGCTGGGTCTGACCGGCGATGACGAGGACAGCCCGCGCGGCAAGACCAAGGCCCCACGCAAGCCCAAGGGCTGGGCATGAGGATCGTCGGCGGCCAGTTCCGCGGCCGGCTGCTCGCCGCGCCTGCGCACGAGGGCACGCGGCCGACCTCCGACCGGGCGCGCGAGGCGATGTTCAACATCCTGGCCCATGGCATTCCCGGTTTCGATCTCGCGGGCGCCAGGGTGCTCGACCTATTCGCGGGCACCGGAGCCCTTGGGCTCGAGGCGCTGTCGCGCGGGGCCGCGTTCGGCCTGTTCGTCGAGCAGGAGGCTGAGGCGCGCGCGCTCATCCGCCGCAACGTCGAGGTGCTGGGGCTGACCGGCATCACCAAGATCTTTCGCCGCGATGCGACCGAGCTGGGGCCCGCCGGCAGATACAGCGGCTTCACGCTGGCCTTCCTCGACCCGCCCTACGGCCACGGTCTGGCTGAGCAGGCACTCGCCTCGGCGGCTGACGGCGGGTGGCTTGCGTCCGGCGCGATTGCGGTCATTGAGGAGCGCAAAGGCACCACAATCGCCCTTCCTGCCGGATTCGGCGCCCTCGATCAACGCGCCTGGGGCGACACGCAAGCGCTATTCACCCGCTTCACCGGCGGCCAGAGTTGAGCCCGATGGCGATGCCCCGGTCGGATTCGGCAAGTCCGCTGCACTATCCCATCAGCGGCTGGATCGAAGCCGGTCTTTTCGTCGTCGCAATCGCCGTCCTCAGCGTCACCTACGTGGTTGGGCAGCAGATCGGGGCCCACCCGGTCGCCTTGATCCTCTATGCCATGCTTGCTTCGGCAGCGGCGCTGCTGGCCGTGACCGGAGTTGGACCCGACGCCTTGCGCATCGCACTGGCGCCACAGAGCTGGCTCGTCGGCATCGGCACCATCGGCATCGAGGTGTTCTACTATGCCCTGCTCGAGCACGTGGGACCGGCGCACGGAAGCCTGCTCCTGCGCGTTGCCATTCCCCTGGCGCTGCTGATCGGGTGGATGCTGTTCGCACGCCGACCGCGGCTCCTCTCCGTGCTCGGCGCCGGAGTGGTGGTTCTCGGTATCGCCCCGCTGATCTTCGCTGTCGATGGCCAGCACAGGGGTGCGGTAACCATGACGGCCATCGCGGCTGCGCTCTCCTCCAATCTGCGCGGCTTCGCGGCCGAGTTTCATCCGTGGAACCGGCGGGCCAAGACGGTACTCGAGAAGCTGCGCGTCACTGGTCTGGTCGTGCTCGTCACGTCGCTCGCTAGCCTGGCGCTGACCGGCGGCCTCGCGCTCTCGATCGATGCGGGGTGGATGCCGGCGACCGAGCTGGTGCCGACGGCAGACCAGATGCTGCACGGGCCCACGATCGTGCTGGGGACGATTGTGGTCGGTGCTCTCCTGACGGCGATGGCGGCGCTCAGCTTCTCTGCCGTCGTCAAGATCACGACCGAGAACTTCACGGCGACGCACGCCTTCACGCCGGTGGCGACGCTCCTCGCGCAGGTCGCTGCGAGCG
>VBAB01000525.1 GCA_005888525.1 Alphaproteobacteria bacterium | reverse complement strand
GGCTGCCCGAGGAGGTGCGCGGCGCCATCGCGCGCCACGGCATGCGCAACGGGCTCGTCACCTCGATTGCGCCCACGGGCACCATCTCGCTGCTGGCCGGCAACGTCTCCTCCGGCATCGAGCCGGTGTTCGACTTCCAATACGACCGCCGGGTGCTCGAGCGCGACGGGCGCGCGCGCACCGAGACGGTGGAGGACTACGCGCACGCCCTCTATCGCCAGCGGTTCGGTGCCACGGCGCCGCTGACGCCGGCCTTCGTCACAGCCGAGGAGCTCGAGCCGCGCGCGCACCTGGAGATGCAGGCCGCCCTGCAGCGCCACGTCGACAGCTCCATCTCCAAGACCATCAACTGCCCGGCCGACATCGGCTTCGAGGCTTTCAAGGACGTCTACCTCCAGGCCTACGCCCTGGGGCTCAAGGGCTGCACCACCTACCGGCCGAACCTGGTGACGGGCGCGGTGCTGAGCCGCTCAGCCGAGGCCAAGCCGGCAGAGGTCGCACAACAATCTGCCGTCCCGGCGGCCGCTCAGGTGCAGGCGCCGCCCATCGACACGCCGCTCCTTCCCGGACTGATCCTTCCCGATCGCCAGGGAGAGGTCGTCTACATGGCCAAGCCGCTCGAGCGCGAGGCGGTGCTCGCCGGCTACACCTACAAGCTGCGCTGGCCCGGCAGCGATCACGCCATGTACATCACCATCAACGATATCGAGCGCGATCATGCCGGAGGCGTGTCCTCGTCGCGCCCGGCCGGCGGCGGGCCTGCGATCAGGCGGCGTCCCTTCGAGATCTTCATCAACTCCAAGAACCTCGAGCACTACGCCTGGACCGTGGCGTTGACGCGCATGATCAGCGCCATCTTCCGCCGCGGCGGCGACGTCTCCTTCGTCGTCGAGGAGCTCAAGGCCGTGTTCGACCCCCAGGGTGGTCAGTGGATGGGCGGGCGCTATGTACCGAGCCTGCTCGCCGCTATCGGCGGCGTCATCGAGACCCACATGATCCGCACCGGCTTCCTGACCCCGCCGCGCCGGCCGGAGCAGGAGGAGGCCCCGCAAGTGGAGGCATTGGCAGCCGGTGAGCGCCCCGCCGGGGTGCCCGCAGACGGCAGCCGCCGGAGCATCTGCCCACGCTGCAGCGCACAATCGCTGCGCCGGCAGGAAGGGTGCCTGGTCTGCGATAATTGCGGATATTCCAAGTGCAATTGAGGTCTCCGCCTGCAAGGACCCCGGACAGGCCCCCATCTGGCCTGCAAAGTGAGGTGCTCACGCTGCCCTCAAGCTTCGTGACGCAGCTTGACTCCAGATTTCCTCGAAAACATTCGCCTCTCGTCACATTTCGGCTCGAAAGCGGACGTACCAAGCCAGCCTAGCTCGACGCGTAAAGGACGCCGTTTCCGACCATGGCCGCTCGCATCCTCAAGATCGCTCCAGTCCGGCACCGCACGCCGACCCCCGAGCCGGTCGCGTTGGGCGTGCCGCAGGACCTGCCGTCGCGCCTGCACTTCTGGCGCGGCGCTTCGGCCAAGCGCTACGTGCACACGGTCTACAGCCTGGTCGAATGTCCACCGCTGCCGCGCGCCATGTACCTGCTCGTGCGCCGCGACAAGGACGGGCAGCGCAAGGTGCTGCACGTCGGCCGCGGTCGCAGCGATGCGCCGACGCTGAATCTCGCCCAGGTGCGCCAGCGCGGCGCACAGCTCGGCGCCAACGAGGTGCACGTGCATTTCCTGGCCGACACGGAGGCCCAGCGCGGGCACGTCATGTGCGATCTGCGCGCCGGCCAGTTCGGCGAACTCAGCTGCGAGCCCACCCGCGCCAGCGCCTGACGCCCCGCTGATCTGCGTCTACGCGAAGCCGCAATCGCCGACCCAGTCCCGAGCTTGTCGAGAGATGGCCACGCGCCAGCCGTGGTTCGACAAGCTCACCACGGGGTTGGAGCAACCATCGCCACGCACGCTGCCCTCGTCCTGAGTCCGTCGAAGGACGGCCGTACGCTCCAGCCGTGGTTCGATCCTCGGAACAAACAAGTCCGAGCGCAGGCAAGGTCACCGCTGGGGTCGCATCGCGAGCCGGCTCACGTCCCGGGCTGCTTGGGGGTGCCGTGCTGGCGGCCGAAGTCGGGGGCGGCCGTGTCCTGGCCTGCCTCGATGATCCCGCGCCGGACGCTGCGCGCCTCCACGAACAGCTTGTAGAGGGTGTCGCTGTCGCCGAAGCGGATGGCGCGCTGCAAGGCGGTGAGGTCCTCGCTGAAGCGGCCGAGCATCTCCAGCACCGCGTCCTTGTTGTTGAGGAAGACGTCGCGCCACATGACGGGGTCGGAGGCGGCGATGCGCGTGAAATCGCGGAAACCGCCGGCCGAGAACTTGATCACCTCGGTGTCCGTCACGCGCTCCAGATGCCGCGCCGTGTTGACGATGTTGTAGGCGATGAGGTGCGGCACGTGGCTGGTGATGGCGAGCACGAGATCGTGGTGTTGTGCGTCCATGACCTCCACGTGCGATCCGCAGGCCCGCCAGAAGGCGGTCAGCTTGTCGACCGCGGCCTGATCGGCGCCCTGCGGCGGCGTCAGGACGCACCAGCGGCCGTCGAACAGCTCGGCGAAGCCGGATTCGGGGCCGGAGTGCTCGGTGCCGGCGATCGGATGGCCCGGAATGAAGTGCACGCCCTTCGGCACGGACGGGCCGACGTCGCGCAGCACCGCGCCCTTGACCGAGCCCACGTCCGTCAGAATGGCGCCGGCCCGCAGGTGCGGGCCCATCTGCCCGGCGATGGCGCCGCATGCCCCGACCGGCACGCACAGGACGACCAGATCGGCGTCGCGCGCGGCCTCCGCTGGCGTAGCGTAGACCGAGCTGACGAGGCCCAGCCGCAAGGCGGTGTCCCGCGTCTTCTCGCTCTGGGCGTTGCCGACGATGGTGCGCGCGAGGCCCCCCCGCCGCATGGCATGGCTCAGCGACGATCCGATCAGCCCGAGGCCGATCAGCGCCGCCCGCTCGAACATCGGCGTGCTCATGAGCGCGCCTGGAAGCTTGACAAGGCCGCGACGACCTTGCGGTTGTCGTCCTCGGTGCCGATCGTCATGCGCAGGCAATCGGGCAGGCCGTAGGCGCCGACGCGGCGCAGGATGATGCCGCGCGATTTGAGGAACTCATCGGCAGCCGCCGCGTCCTTGCCTTTCTGCGCCGGGAAGTGGATGAGCACGAAGTTGCCGACGCTCGGCGTGACCTTCAGCCCCAGCTTCTCGACCTCGGCCGTGACCCAGGGCAGCCACGTCTCGTTGTGCGCAAGGGCGAACTCGAGGTGGGCGCCGTCCTCCAGCGCAGCCACGCCTGCTGCCAGAGCGGGGGCGGTGACGTTGAACGGCCCGCGCACGCGGTTGAGCACGTCGGCGATCGGAGCGGGGCAATAGGCCCAGCCCAGCCGCAGCGCCGCCAACCCGTAGATCTTGGAGAAGGTGCGCGTCATCACCGTGTTGTCGGTGGTGGCGACCAGCTCCAGGCCGGCCTCGTAGTCGTTACGGCGCACGTACTCCGAGTAGGCGGCATCGAGCACCAGCAGCGTGCTGCCCGGCAGGCCCTTGTGCAGGCGGCGCACCTCGTCGTGGGGAATGTAGGTGCCGGTCGGGTTGTTGGGATTGGCGAGAAACACCACCTTGGTCTTGGGGCCCGCGCGCGCCAGGATCGCATCGACGTCCGTGCGGTAGGCCTTTTCGCGGACCATGACCGGCGTGCCGCCACTCGACTGCGTTGCGATCTTGTACATCAGGAAGCCGTGCTCGGTGTAGATGGCCTCGTCGCCCGGGC
>VBAB01000524.1 GCA_005888525.1 Alphaproteobacteria bacterium | reverse complement strand
ATCGCGTTCCGCCGTAACGGCAATCGTGACCATGGGGGCTTCCCGGGCTGGCTGCCGGCGGGCGCGCGGCCGCAGCAATGCTGGAGGGCGGTGCGGCCTAAGGTACGAGCGACAACAGGAACAGCAGGATGAGCACGATGAGCACGATCATGACGACCGTGCCCTTGATGAACCCTGAGTAGGTGCGCAGATGCTCCTGATAATCCATGGCGGGATGGCCGCCTGCAGGGTCGATGGCCATTGGTCGTTCCTCGGTCGTGGATGGGCACCTCGCGGCCTTCGTAAACCAAGGCTCACACGGCATCAAGCGCCGTAACTGCCCGATGCTGCGGCACTTGTGCGCGAGCCCAGGTCATGCCCGCGGTGCGTCGAAGCGCTAATCTCGAAGACCGCCGTCCCCGTGGATTAAAACCTCCCGTCGAGCACAGCCATTGCAACCGCCAGAGCCCCAGTCATGATCGACCGCTTCCTCACAGGCATTGCCAACGCCCACGGCTTCCTCGCCAAGTTGTGGGTGCTGGCGCGGCCCTACTGGTTCACCCACGAGCGCAGCACGATTCGCCTCGGCGGTCTCGTCTTCACCATCAAGGAGGCCTGGATCGGCCGCGCCGTGCTGGCGCTGATCATCAGCTTGAGCGTGCTCCTGGTCTACCTCTCCAAGCTCATCAATTCCTGGTACGCGCGCTTCTACAATGCGATGCAGGAGAGGAACGCCGATGTATTCTGGACCGAGCTCAAGGTCTTTGCGGTGCTGGCGACGTTGTTCGTCATCACCGCCGTCTATCGCACCTGGCTGACGCAGCTCCTCACCATCCGCTGGCGTCGGTGGCTGAGCGAGGTCTACTTCCGCGACTGGCTGGCCGACCGCACCTACTACCACATGGAGCTCACCCGCCAGGGTGCGGACAATCCCGAGCAGCGCATCGAGCAGGACTGTTTCAATTTCACCAAGCAGACGCTCAGCCTCACGCTGGAGCTGATCCTGCAGGTGATGACGCTGGTGACGTTCGCGGTCGTGCTCTGGAACCTCTCGAGCGACCTCGTCCTGCCCGTATTCGGCGGCCTTGCCGTTCCCGGCTTCTTGATGTGGGTGGCTCTCGCCTATGCTCTGATTGGATCGCTAGCCACCTATTTCGTCGGCAGGCCGCTCGTGCGCGTGAACTTCATGCTCGAGCGCTACAACGCCGATTTCCGCTATCGCATGACCCGCATCCGCGAGAACGCCGAGAGCATTGCGCTCTACCGCGGCGAGCGCGACGAGGGGCGCGGCCTGGAGGCCGCATTCGCCAGGGTCTATGGCACCTGGTGGGCCAACATGAAGTACACCAAGCGCCTGAGCTGGCTCACCAACGGCTATCGTCAGGCAGTGGTCGTGCTTCCCATCGTCCTCGTGGCGCCGTCATACTTCGCCGGGCGGATCGCATTCGGCGTGCTGCAGCAGACGCTCGATGCCTTCGACCAGGTACAAAAGGCACTGTCCTGGTTCGTCGAGTTCTACACGCAGCTCGCCGAATGGAAGGCCGTTGTCGACCGCCTCACGGGTTTCAGCGAGGCCATGGTTGCGGCCAAGGAGGCGGCGGCGCAAACGGCGTTCGTGGCAAGCCCGCCGCTGCCGCGCCAGCTGACGCTCGATGTCGACGTGACCGTCCAGCAGGGTGAATCGATCGCTCTCGTTGGCCCTTCGGGAAGCGGCAAGACCACGCTCTTTCGCGTGTTGGCCGGCCTTTGGCCCTTCGGCCGTGGTCGCGTATCGCTGCCGAAGGACGCGCGCATCCTGTTTCTGCCGCAGAAGCCCTATCTGCCGATCGGCACCCTCGAGGAGGCCTTGAGCTATCCCGATACCGCGGGGCTCCACACGAACGAGGCATGCCGCGAGGTTCTCGAAGCCTGCGCGATGGAGCATCTGGTGCCCCGCCTCGATGAGACCGCGAACTGGTCGCTCGTACTCTCGGGGGGCGAGCAGCAGCGCCTGGCGTTCGCGCGCGCATTGCTCTATCGCCCCGACTGGCTCTTCCTCGACGAGGCGAGCTCGGCGCTCGATGCGCCAACGGAGCGGCGCATGTACGAGCTGCTGCGGCAGCGGCTGCCCGGCGCGACGGTGATCAGCATTGCCCATAAGCCCGAGGTGGTCGCCTTGCATCGACGCAGCGTCGTCATCGATCCGGCGAGCCATCGCCTGACGGCCGGCGAGGCAACTGCCGGCTGATACCGGCAAGCGAAAAGCACCGACTCGCAATGACGCCCGAGGCCAACGCAACCACGACCTCGCCCTGAGCTTGTCGAAGGGCGGCCGCGGGCTCCGAGCGTGCTTCGACAAGCTCAGCACGGGTTGGAGGACCGGGCAGGCAGAGACTTCGTCTGCAGCTCTGCGTCGATTCTTTAGCTCGGCGGGTATGATTCGAAATCACGCGGCGGACCTTTTTCCCCACACGGACGAACGAATTCGGCTCGGTGTCGTCAGCGCTATTGCGGATGACCGGGCGCCGTGCTCTCACCTTTCCGATCCCCGCCGCGTGTGGGGATGCAGGTTCAATTGCGGGAGGCGATGATGTGCAATCGGTGCGATGAACGTGCAATCGACCGGCGCAGTCTATTGGCGCTGGCGGGGTTCGGTGCGGCCGCAGCGAGCCTTGGGCTCGACGTACGCTCTGTCGTTGCGGCAGAGGGAAAGAAATCCGCCCTGACGCCCGATCAGGCCCTGGCGGCCCTGAAGGAAGGCAACGCGCGCTACGTCTCGAGCCCGCAGGCCTGCGTGATGGACCTGGCCAAGCGCCGCGCCGATGTCGCCACCAGCCAGGCGCCGTGGGCGATCATCGTCGGCTGCTCCGACAGCCGTGCTGCTCCCGAGCTGCTGTTCGGCGGCGTGGGCCCCGGCGAGCTGTTCGTCGCGCGCAATGCCGGCAACATGGTCGATACGGCCACCATGGGCACCGTCGAGTACGGCGCCGAGCACCTCGGATCGCCGCTCATCGTCGTGCTCGGTCACGAGCGGTGCGGGGCGGTGGTGGCCGCCTGCGATGTCGCCACCAAGAACACGAAGCTGCCGGGCTCCATCGGCCCCATGGTCAAGCCGATCGTGCCGGCTGCGATGGCCATGAAGGGCAAGCCCGGCGATTTCGTCGACAACACCGTGCGCGAGAGCGCCAAGCGCACGGCCGCGCGGCTCGCCGCCAGCCCCATCCTGTCGCATCTCGTCAAGGGTGAGAAACTCAAGATCGTCGCCGCGCGCTACGATCTCGACGACGGCAAGGTGGAGTACCTCGCCTGACCCCAGTCGGGTAAGCTGTCATCCCGGTGCTTGTCACCGGGATCCATTTTTCAGATTGCTCCGGCGTTCGTTGATGGCTGGATACCGGGGACAAGCCCCGGTATGACAACCGCGTTCGTCGTGCTCGATACGCAACGAGGATTGATCCGATGGCAGAGGTGAGCGTGAATGGGCGGCGCTACCGCATCCCGGAGCGGCCGGCGGTCGTGATCTGCTTCGACGGCTGCGATCCGGCCTACATCGAGCGCGGCATCGCCGATGGCATCCTGCCGACCATCGCCGCGTTTCGGCAGAGCGGCTTCTTCGCCATCGCCGATGCCGTGGTCCCCACCTTCACCAACCCCAACAACGCCTCGATCGTCACCGGCGCGCCGCCCGCCGTACACGGCATCTCCGGCAACTACTACCTCGACCGTGCCACCGGCGAGGAGCGCATGATCACGGACGCTTCCCTGATGCGCTGCGGCACCATCCTCGCCGCTCTAGCGGACGCGGGCGTCCAGACGGCCGCCATCACCGCCAAGGACAAGCTGCGCCTGATGCTGTCGCGCGGGCTGAAGGGCATCAACTTCTCCTCCGAGCACGCCGACCGCGCCACCGTGGAGAAGAACGGCATCGGCGACATCGAGAAGATGGTGGGACGCGCCAAGCCCGACCAATACTCGGGTGACCTGTCGCTCTACGTGCTGGATGCCGGCCTCGCCCTACTGCAGCGCAAGGCGGCGACGCTGCTCTATCTGTCCCTGTCCGACTTCATCCAGCACGCGCATGCTCCCGGCACGCCCGAGGCCGACGCCTTCAACCGCGCTGTCGACGACCGGATCGCGCGCCTCATGGCGGCGGGAGCCGTGGTCGGTGTCGTCGCCGATCATGGCATGAACGACAAGTCGCTGCCCACGGGCGCGCCCAACGTGGTGTTCCTGCAGGAGGAGCTGAACGCGCGCTTCGGTGACGGCGCCGTGCGCGTCATCTGCCCGATCACCGATCCGTTCGTGCGCCACCACGGGGCGCTCGGCTCCTTCGTGCGCGTGTACATGCGCAAGGCGACGGATCTGGTAGCGCTGATGGCGGCGAGCCGGGCGCTGCCGGGTGTGGAGGCAGTGCTGGACGGCCCGGCGGCCGCGCGCCGTTTCGAGCTGCCGCTCGACCTGGAAGGCGACTTCGTCGTGCTGGGCGATGCCAACACGGTGATCGGCTCCGCCCGCGCCGAGCACGACCTGTCGGGTCTTGCAGGCCATCGCCTGCGCTCGCACGGTGGGTTGGGCGAGCAGAAGGTGCCGTTCATGGTCTCGCGCGCCCTGCGCCCCGAATGGCTGGCGGCCCGCGCCGGCCGACCCTTGCGCAACTTCGACATCTTCGATGCCGTGCTCAACGGAGCAGCGGCCTGAGCAGCCGCGTTACGGCGCAACGACGGAAGTCGCTGCATCGCACGCGATGGCCCTAAAGCTGACGGGAAGACGATGGTTGCCAGCGACAGCTTTGCCGAGTTTCTGCGCGAGCAACTGGCGCCGCTCGGCCGCGTCACGATGCGGCGCATGTTCGGCAAGACCGGCGTGTTCTGCGACGGGCTGATGCTCGGGATGGTGACGGACGACACGCTCTACTTCCGGGTTGATGACCACAACCGGGCGGCCTTCAAGGAAGCCCAGTCGTTTCCGCCTCTCAACTACGAGAAGAAGGGCTGCACCATAGACCTCTCCTTTTGGCGCGCGCCGGAGCGGCTGTTCGACGAGCCCGATGAGCTCGTCACGTGGGCGCGAGCCGCGCTGGGGGCGGCGCGTCGGGTCGCGGCGAAGAGACAACGAACAGTGCCAAGGCGAAAATCAAAGCCGCAACCAACGTGAAGGCCGGCAAGCCGGTCAATGCGCGAAGAACACCGGCAGCTCGGCCGCGCCCAGGATGTGGCTGGTGGCGCCGCCGAAGATCATCTGCCGCAGCCGGCTCTGCGTATAGGCCCCCTTGATCAGCAGGTCCGCGCCCTGGGCCTTGGCCTCGGCCAGGATCGCCTCGCCCGGCCGGCCGCTGCGCGGCACGACCGACTTCTCCGTGGCGGCGACGCCGTTGGCCTCCAGGTAGCCCACCGCGTCCTTGGAGCTCGGGCCCGGCACGATGTGGCCCTCGACGCTGAGCAGCACCACGCGCTTGGCCTTGCGCAGGATCGGCAGGGCCAGCAGCATCACGCGCGCCGTCTCGGTGCTGGCGTTCCAATGGATGGTGATGCTCTCGCCCAGCGTCTTGGGCGTTGTCGGCGGGGCCATCAGCACGGGGTGGCCGCTGTCGAAGAGCGCCGCCTCCAGCGCGCTCATGCGCGCACCGCGGTTGCCCGGCCGGCTCAGCACGGTCACGTCATACACGCGCGCCAGGCTGCCGAGCGTGCTGTCCTCGATGGCCGATCCGCCGCGCCAGCGAAAGCGGGCGCTGTTGCTCTGGCCCGCCGGCGCTGGCGAACGCGTCGAAGGTCTGGTGCACGGCGCGGCAGAACTCCGTCTCGCTCCAGTCCGCCGGCGGAATGGTGACGGCGACGATCGGGTCCGGTGCCACGATCTCCGCGAATGCCGGGCGCAGGGCGACACCCTCCACCGTGCCCTCGAAGAGATTGGCCAGGAGCCGGGACGTTTCCAGAGCCGACGCCATCAGCTCGCTCTGGTCGACGGGGAGAAGAATGCTCTTCATGGCATCTTCCTTGTTGTGACGGACGGTTGCTTGTTTTCAGTCTGCGCGCGAAGCATAGCACAGGTAAGGGCGTTGCGCGCGGGCGGGTCAGAAGCGCGTCAGCCAGGACAGCATGGCGAAGGGGGCGCTCGCCTGCACGATGGCCGGGCCACTGCCGCCGTCCCGCAGCTTGTCGTTGGACGCGCCGCCAGAAAGGGAGATCTCCCCGCTCGCAAGCTCGTAGCGCACGAAGCCCCCGCCGCGGACGATGTCGCACTGGAGAGGGCGGGCATGAATCGCCAGCCGAGCCGCAAGCGAGCCGCATCGCTCTGATAAAGCGAGCCCCAAGAGAGGTCGACTGCGGTCCAGGCCTGGTCGCTCACGTTCAACCAGGTCTCCAGCGCAACCTTGCCGCCAAACCCCAGCCCGTGGATGACGGTTTCGGGGTCGTCGGGCCTGATCTGGCGGTCAGCGGCCGTGAGGCCGGCAAAGACCTTCAACGTCAGCGGGCCCAGCTGCTTGTGGTAGCCGAGGAGAGCGTCGGCAAACGATGCCGTGCCGTTGAACTTGATGATTTGCGATCCGGCCCCGACCGCACGTGGGCCGGAATAGCTGTCGGCGCCGTAGCCCGTCACCAGGCGCAGCCGCACACCGTCCTCCTGGATCGCGCCGAGGGGTGCCACCGTGGTGCCGGAATAGGCCGACCAGACATGGCGGTAGGCCTGGGCGCCGGCCCAGAACTCGAAGCGGGGCCGCTGCGGGTCGCTGTCCGTCGCGTCGCCGTCGCCGGCATGGGATGGGGCGCAGAGGCCGGTCGCCGCGACGAGCGCAGCGAATGCAAGCCAGATCAGCCTTCCCCCGCAACGCCGAGCGTGACGCATAATACCAACAGAATGTAAGAATACGCACGTGACAGCCTGAGCTGACCTTCAGACTAGACCGCATCTCTTTCCAACAAGTCAAACAAATCCCGTGGATAGACACGAAGCTCTGTAGCATCATTGGCTTAGCAACTGCGCTGTTCTGCGCTCCGGTCGGCTTGCGCGGTCGAATTGGCGCAGGAAATGTCCGCCATGCGATGCAAAGCTGACAGACTGTAAGATTTATTGCGCGGAGATTCCGCCGTGGCCCGTGGCCGAGGCGAATCGAGCCGTGGTTGCTTTCGTGAGCGCGGCTAAAGGGGTGTGCTGGCAAGCCGTTGGGCGTAGGAATTGAGATATGGGCGATCGGGCTCGATTAGGATTCACGATGTTGAATCAATAGATTAAGTGGCTATGCACAAGAAACTGGCGGGGCATCCGGTTTTTTTCTCGCGCGTGTTGCCGCGCGGACGCATGAGGGATAAGGTTTCAGAGCACGTCCGGAATGCGGCACATCTCAGGGACGGCGATCACATCGAGAAGAGGGTAAACGCGTATGAGCGGAAGCGAGCGCCTCGATTCCAAGGCTGGCCCCTTGGGCAATCCGTCGCAAGCCTACTTCGGTGGCCTCGACATGATGGTCAAAGGCTATGAGCCTACGCTCAAGGGTGTGGGCCGCTGGAACCTGGAAGTGCTTGGCCTGATGGCCCGGCGCGCCCAGGCGTGGCTCGAGATCCCGAGCCGGCTGAGCCAGTGCAAGACGCCAGCCGATCTCTTCAAGGAGCAGACCAAGTTCTGGCAGGCGGCTGCCGCGGATTACAGCGAGGGGTCGCAACGGCTGACGGCGGCGTGGAGCGCGTGTGCGGTGATGCCGAAGCTCAATGGCACGCAGCCGCGCGACTACATCACCTTCCCCGAGCCGCAAGAGACTCCCGCCCCTTCGAAACGCGAGCGCAAAGCGGCGTGAGCCGGTCATTCGTGGGTTGGGCGAGATCGCTCGACCCAGACTGTTCCGCTCGAGGCGTTTACCGGTTTCGCCCTTATCCGCGGGGTTGCGGGGGCGCGCGATAGTGGGGTCACTCCGGTCCACAAAGGAGCTGGTCGCAAACGCGTTGCGGTCGATCCGTCGGAGGCAGTCGTGCAAGGCAGGCAACGGGTCGTACCGTTGCAGCCGGAGCTATGGTGATCGGATCGGTCAAGCAGCTTCCAGCGCGACGATGGGGCGTCAGGGCCGGAAAGCCCGAGCGAGATCGTTCCAGATGGAAGCACTGGGGCTTCCATCCAGGAACGTGAATCTCGCTCTAAACCTCAGAAGTAGAGCAGGATTCACGCTTCAGCCGCCACGTTGCGTTCGCGGCGATGTGATTCCATCTGAA
>VBAB01000523.1:4116-5374 GCA_005888525.1 Alphaproteobacteria bacterium | reverse complement strand
ATGTCACGCTGGCGCCGCGGCGTGCCAACGCCGGCGCTCCCGGACGGTCGCACATCTGATGGGGAACGAGCAGCGTCGACAGGGCCTCGGAGAAGCGCGCCATGTGCTGCGTCACGTCGACCAGCGCAACCGCCAGGTCGCGCGTCGCGTGCAGCACCGAAAGCCCGAGCGTGCACACCAGGATGACGTCGCCGGTGGTTGCAGCATTGCGTTGCCACAGGATGATCACCCACGCCAACAGCACTAAGGTCAGAGCCACGGTGACGAGCGCGTGCATGATGCGCAGCCGCTCGAGGTAGAACAGGCTCTCCCGGCGGGCCGACATCTCCTGCTCGACTTTGGTGTCGAAGCGCCGATGCTCGCGCAGCAAGCCGCCGAACGCCTTCACGATCATCATATTGCCGACGACATCGGTGATTTCGCCGTCCACTGCCGCGGCGCGACTGGCGAACTCGTGATGCAGGGGTTGGCCGGCCGCGGCGCGGCGAAACATAACGAGCACGACGAGCCCGGCAACCAGCGTCAGGCTCGCCGCCATGGCCCAGCTCACGGTGGCCACGAACCCGATCGCGCAAACCGTGGCGATGCACGGCGGGAGCACGTTCCACGCCAGCATGTTCTCGATGGTGAAGAAGGCATTGGATGTCGCCGTGATGCGGCTCGTGAGCGTGCCTGGGGAGCGGGCGGTGAAGTAGCCCGGTGCATGCCCGGTGAGATGGCGGAACAGGTCGCGGCGCACGTCGCCGGTCACGGCCACGAACGTCGAGTGGCCGACCCAGGCCGCCAATCGCCACAAGAGATTGTCCGCGGCGATGAGGGCGACCAGGATCCCGAACGCCAGCCAGACGCCCGTTGCGCTGTGCACGGGCTGCGACAGCGTGTCGACCAGGAATTTCACGCCGTATTGGGTAACGACCGAGCACAAGACGGCGAGCCCGACCGACGACAAGATCACGGCGTGGGCGACGGGGCGGAGCCGCACGTAGCGCGCAAAGAACGCGATTGGCCTTTTTGCGTAGGCGCAAAGACTTTCCTGCACGCAGGGGCTCCCCGTGAACATCCGCTCGCGCGAGCGAGCCTCACTCATGGGAACACAACGCCCGGACGGTTCCAAAGTTTCCGCCTGCGACAGCACTTATTGTCGTGCCTAAGGTTCAGGCATCGTCCCGGCCACAAGTCTGCCGCATGCGCGCTCCGCGGAGGCGATGGCCGTTCATTCATCGGCGGGCTTCGTCTCCGGCATCAGGACGAGCAGAAG
>VBAB01000523.1:0-4067 GCA_005888525.1 Alphaproteobacteria bacterium | reverse complement strand
CGGTCGGCCAAATACCCTGCCCCGATCGTGCTCAGGGTCGCCCCTACGCCGGTCGCGCTGCCGACGATGCCTTGCGCCAGATTGAAGCGCCCGGTGCCGCGCGAGATGTCAGCGAGAGCCAGCGGGATCAGGACGCCCATCACGGCGCCAGAGATACCGTCGAGCGTCTGCACGGCCACGATCATGTAGGGGTCGCTGGTCCAGGCCAGCAGCGCCCCGCGCAGCGGCAGCGCGGCGAAACCGATCAGGAGCAGCGGCCGCCGGCCCCAGGTCTGTGCGAGCTGACCTACCGTGGGGGAAATGGCCGCGACCACGAGCTGCGGGGCGATGATGCACGCTGCCACCAGCGCGGTGGCCCACTGGCTCGAACGCATCGTCACGTCGCTGCCGACCAGCGGCAGCATGGCCGAGTTGGCCAAGTGAAAGAGCATCACGCAGCACGTCAGGACGATGAGCGCGGGCGCGCGAAGGAGGCGGCCCAGGCGGGAAGTGTGTTGGCTTATGTCACACGTGTCGATGCCGCCGTCCGCGCGAATTGGGTCGACGTCGCGTTCGTGGATTCGCCTCAGCGCCAGCAAGGCAGGCAGCACGAGAACGGCGGTTACGAAAAATACGGCCTGTGCCGATACGAAATAACCGCAAGCGCCCATGACGCCGGCTGCAAGACCATTGCCGATCGCGGCGAACCGCGCGTTGCGGCCGAGCCGTGGGCCCACGGATGCGTGTCCGACCAGCCCGAGCGTGATCGCGGCGACGGCGGGCCCCAGAACGGAGCTGGAAGCAACATGCACAAGCTTTGCTGTAGCGATGGTCGCGAACACCGGAGCCAACGCGATCAGGAGCGCGCTGACGCCGATGCCGATAACGGC
The DNA here is from genome assembly GCA_005888525.1 of Alphaproteobacteria bacterium. Classification (GTDB taxonomy): domain Bacteria; phylum Pseudomonadota; class Alphaproteobacteria; order Rhizobiales; family Hyphomicrobiaceae; genus AWTP1-13. Next base: position 3,198 of record VBAB01000523.1, on the reverse strand, counting down.
GAGCGCGGCGACACGCAGCTTAGAGCGCACCTGGTCGACCAGCCAGCCGCCGGGCACCTGACCGAGCAGGCTCGCGAAGCTACCGATGGAGAGCACCAGGCCAATGTCGACCTGCGTCCATTTCTGGGTCGTCAAATAGACGGACAGGAAGGGGCCGAAGCCGGTCTGGATGTCGGCAACGAAGAAGGCGAACCAGTCGAGCCCACGCCGACTCGATCGTGATGGCACCTTGGTCGGGTGCTCCGCTTGCTCCGCCTCCCGATCCGGCAACCAAGCCTCCCGTGCCGGCCCTTCCTGGTCGATTTCGCGCGGGGCGCACTGCCGAAGTGGCCGAGCAGTCTAGTCGGCGGCTCGGCGCACCACCGCGGGCTCGCTCGGTTTGTATTCGGGGGCGACGCGCAGCTGATTGCGGGTCATCTCGACGATCACGACCGGCTGCTTTCCGTCGTTCACGAAGCTCAGCGCCGACCACTCGACGGCGATCTTTCGCGTGCCTATGCCCAAGAACCCACCGAACTCGATGACTGCCGCTTGCACCCGACCCTGACGGTCGGCCAGGAGATCGACGACCCTGCCCACGTCCTCTTCGACCCGGGTGCGAACCTCTCTGCCGAGCACACTCTCGAGCGGATTGCGCCTAGTCGCAGATGTCGGGCTTTCAGCCAGATTGACACCCGAAGGCCCCGTCCCGGCCGGGGTTTGCGCTGGGACTGGCGAGGCGGCCATCTGGCCGAGCAATATCACCACCAGCGCCGGAAATAAGTAGACCTGCCTGGAGATTTGCATGTGAGACCCCGGGAAGAGCACGCTCGAAGTACAAGTCGCCAGCCTTCAATTCGGTTCCATCGCAGCCAAGCTCCAGCTTGGGATCATCGCCGGCTCAACGCTTCTAGGAGGCGCGTCTTCGACACGACGCGGGCATGACGTTGCACCTAGCGCTCGCCGGCGCGAGCCTTCTTCCAGGCTTCGAAGTCTCGCTTGGCCTCATCGCCTGCGACAGGGAACAGGCCCGGCAGGGCGCGGCCCCGCGCTACCTCCTCCTCTGCGAATTCCTCATACAGCGTGGTGGCGAGCGCCTCTTGCGCGACCTCATCGACGATGTCGGCGGGAATGATGACAACGCCGTCGCAGTCGCCCACGATGATGTCGCCCGGATATACTGCCACGCCGCCGCAGCCGATCGGCACATTGAGATCGCACGGGTGATGCACGATCGGGCTCGGCGGCGAGGATGCGCGCCGATGGTACGCAGGCAGTCCGGTCTTGAAGACGCCCTCGGTATCGCGCAGACCACCATCGGTGACGATGCCGGCACAACCGCGAGCCTTGAGCCGCCCGACATAGAGATCGCCGGCCGATGCGGCACGCGCGTCGCCGCGCGAATCCACGACGAGCACGTGGCCGGGCGGGCAGGTCTCCATCGCCTGGCTCTGGATTTGTCCCCGCCCCGGCGCGCCGGGACCGTCCTTGTCCTCCCGTGAAGGAATGAAGCGCATGGTAAATGCGATCCCGACCATGCGCGGGATGTCGCGACGGATTGGCTCGACGTCCTGCATGAACATGCTGCGCAAGCCGCGCCGGTTCAGGACGCCCGTCAGCGTCGACGTCCCAACGCGCAGCAGCGCCTGCCGCGTATTCGACTGCAATTCGCTCATCTGCGCCATCCTCTGAAAAGCACGCCAGTGTTTCGGCTCCAACAGTGATTTCCGCCGTCATCCTCGGTCTTACCCCGAGGATGACGGCCGTGCGCGGGCGCCGGAGCATGCGGTCAGATGGATCGTCGGGACAAGCTCCGACCATGACAACCTGGGCACCAGACGAGAGAGTCACAACCTAGAGTCCAGGGTCGCGCGGCCGTCTCGGAGCAGGCGCAAATTCGGCAGCCGTCCCATCGACCGCTGCCATCGTCTCGACCATCAGTAGCATCGCGGCGGCCGGTTGCGACAAATGCTCAGGACAGGACCGCAATGAAATCGGCTTGCACCATAGCCCGGCTGTCGGCCGGCAGGTGCTGGGTGTGCCGAGCGGGCCGCGAGGCGGCATCGGGGAACATCTTCACCCATTCGTCGTTCAGCGCCGCACGTTGCTTGACGGGGTCCTTCACCCAGAACGTGATCTTGACGATGTCATCGACAGTTCCGCCGGCGGCCTCGACGTCGTGCCGAATGTAGCTGAACACATTGGCGACCTGCTGCTCCAGCGTCGTCGGCAACTCGCGCGTGCCGGGGTTCGATCCGCCGATCACGCTCGACATGACGATGTTGCCGATGCGACAGGCGTTCGGGATCGGATTCTCGTGACGAGCACGTGACCCGTTGATGCTCTGGCGCTTCTTCATGAGGGTGCCTCAGGGATTGGCCGGCTGCTGGGGCTTGAATACCGGCACCTCGGCGCGATCCTGCAGTGCCTCGGGTCCCTCGGTCGGCAGCTGCTCGGCAAAGTTCAGCGCCGCGTCGATGTCGCCTTCCCAGACCTCGCGCGGCAACTCGTAGAGCAGCTCGACGCCGTAGCCGTTGGGATCGTGAATATAGAGGCTATGCGTCATGCCGTGCTCGATCCGGCGGTCGAATTTCACGCCGCGCTCCTGCAGATACGCGAGCTGCATCAACCACGCCTCGCGGCTCGGCAAGGTGAGTGCGATGTGGCTGATCGCGCATGGCATGCCGACCATGGACCACTCGGCCGGTGGTGGCGGCAGGTTCGGGTTCTCGACCAAGGCGAGGTCGTGGTGGCTCATCGCGCCGCCGCCGTGGTCGCCGCTGTAGAAGCGCATTCTGGGGGGATCGGGACGTGTCGGGCTGGGCTTGAGCTCGCCTACCTGCTCGAGGCCAATGATGTCCGTCCAGAACGTGTGCGATTCCTCGAGGTTGCGCACGTTCAGGACCAGATGGTTCAGACCGACCGGCGTCACAGCTTTGTTTGCCATGTCGACGTTTCCTTTTGCATCTGTCAATTCGATCAGCATAGAGCGACTTGGCTCCCATGCCGCCGCGAGACCTGCAACGGATTGGACGATGTGGTTATGCTCGTCGGTTCGTGTGCGCGACCCGCAACGCCAGCCAATCTTGATCGAGCACCCGAGCTAGCGCAAGATCGAGATCGTGAACGGCAAGGACGGCTCGAGGACGGTTACGGCGCGGTGAAACTCGTAAGCCGAGAAGCGAAAAAATCAGGGCGCCAGAATGGGGTCAGCGCCCT
>VBAB01000522.1 GCA_005888525.1 Alphaproteobacteria bacterium | reverse complement strand
AGCGGCCGATGAGCTGCACCACCACCGCCTCCGCCGCCCGCTTGGCGCCGTCGTCGATCTTGAGTGCGAAGCCCAGGCCGCGCTCGGGCAGGGCGCCGCAATAGACCCCCTCGGCGCCGGCTTTCATGAGCACCGTGCCAGGCAGTCGCGCCATCACCAGCGTATCGAGGCGGCCGGGACCGGCCACCAAATCGGGATGCGCCCAGCACGCCTCGGCAATGCGGCGGCACGCCACCGCTCGCGCTGCGCTCATGCCCTCGCGAATCGCGAGGTGCGCAAAGGCTCGGGCGAGCCCGCTCAGCGACATCGCCCAATTGGGCACCGAGCACCCGTCGATGCCGCACACGTCAGGGAAGAGCCGACAGCCGGCCAGCTCCTCCAGCACGCGCGCGATGCGCACCTGCACCGGATGATCGGGACGCCAGTAGCCGTCGGTGGGCTCGCCTTTGTGCACCGCAGTCGCCAGCATGCCTGCGTGCTTGCCCGAGCAGTTGTGATGCAGCGGCGTGGGCGCCGCACCCGACCTGATCATCTCGCGCGCCGTCGCCGGGTCCAGCGGCTCGTGCACGCCGCAGGCCAGCGCGTCGGGTGACAGGCCGGCCCGCGCCAGCATCGACCGGACCAAGGCCGTATGGGCCTGCGTGCCCGAATGGGAGGCGCTGGCGAGAGCGATCTCCGGCGGGCCGAAGCCGAAGTGGTCGGCAGCGCCCGTCTCGACCAAAGGGATCGCCTGCAGCGGCTTGATCGCCGAACGGGGAAAGATGGGCGCGGCCACATCACCGACGGTTGCCACAATCTCCCCGTCCGCCCGCACCACCGCGACCGCGCCGGCATGCCGGCTTTCGACCAGCGCTCCGCGCGTCAACTCGATGAGGACGGGATTTGGCATGTGCTCAATGCCTGCAACACCACCAACGAAGGCAACCTCCCTGCCCAATCTAAGTCCACGCGACTTGGCGCGCGAGCCTCGGCTCCCCTTGTATCAGCCCCCGCGGGAAGGAACCGCCCTCAACGCAATCTGACGGCTTAGCGTTCTCAGCAGGGGCAAGCTGGGATAGGGTCGATTCGGGAAACGCCTGAATGCAAGATTCCAAATGAAATCGCAGGTTTCCGAGCACGGCCTCGACGGGGTCGAGATCTTCCGCGATCTCGAGGATGCCGAGCGTGCGCGCCTCGCCGCCGAACTGGAGACGCTCAACCTCAAGCGCGGCGACGTGCTCGTGCGCCAGGGCGAGATGGCGGATGCCCTTTATGTCGTCGTCACGGGGCGGTTCTCCGTCACCGTCGCGGGTCGGCGCCAGATGATCGCCGAGCTGGGTCCGGGCCAGCCGGTCGGCGAGATCGCTTTCCTCGCCGGCGGCGTGCGCACCGCTACCGTGACCGCACTGCGCGACAGCCTGGTGCTGCGGCTGGGGCGCGCCGAGTTCGAGGAGCTGTCGTCGAAGAACCCTTCGATCTGGCACACGCTGACCGTGACGCTGGCGCGCCGCGTGGCGGACACCAACATCACCCGCGCGCCGCCGCCCGATCCGCGCCCGCGCACCATCACGCTCATTCGTGCGGGCTCGAGCGAGCTTCCCGCCGGCTTCATCGTGGGGCTGACCCGGGTGTTCCGGCGCAGCAACCACACGATGCTCGTGTGGCCGGAGATGGCCAGGACCGTGCTGCCTGCCTCGGTCCCCATCGACAGCACCGAGGCGACACGGGCGCTCAATGCCCTCGAGGCCAAGTACGACTATGTGCTGTTCGTTGCCGAGCCGGAGCTGACGCCCTGGTCGGAGAAGGCGATCCGGCAAGCCGACCTCGTGCTCGCCATCGGCATGCATGCGGCCAACGAGCAGCCCAATGCGCTGGAGCGGCTGGCCGCCGAGCTGCTGCCGCCCGACGCGCAGCGCCTCGTGCTGCTGCACGACACGCATGGGCCCATCGCCGGCACGGCGCGCTGGCTGGCGCATCGCAACATCGCCATGCACCATCACGTGGCACTCGACAACGTCGGCGATGCCGAGCGGCTCTATCGCTTCATCAACGGCACGGCGCTCGGCCTGATCGCCTGCGGCGGCGGCGCCTACTGCGCGGCCCACATCGGCCTCTACAAGGCGCTCGTGCAGTCGAGCCTCACCTTCGACATCATGGGCGGCACGTCAGGCGGCGCGGCGATGACGGCCGGCTTCGCCATGGGTGCGCACCCCGACGAGGTCGACCGCGCCACGCACGACATTTTCGTCACCAACCGGGCCATGCGCCGCTACACCTGGCCGCGCTACAGCCTGCTCGACCACACCAACTACGACCGCCAGCTCGCCAAGTATTACTCCGGCGTCGACATCGAGGATTTGTGGATCCCCTACTTCTGCGTCTCCACCAACCTGTCGAGCTACGACCTGCACCGCCACCGGCAAGGCGACCTGTGGGCCGCCGTGCGTGCCTCCGGCTCCGTTCCCGTGCTGCTGCCGCCCTACTACACCAAGGACGGCCACATGCTGGTCGACGGCGCCCTCCTCGACAACGTGCCCGTGCGCGTGATGCACGAGCTCAAAAGCGGGCCCAACGTGGTGATCAGCTTCGAGGTGCCCAAGCTGCAGCGCTTCGAGGTGGACTACCGCTCGCTGCCGGGCCGGGCTGCGCTCCTCAAGGCGATGATCAACCCATTCATGCGAGGGGCGTTACCGCGCGCGCCCAGCGTCGGCACCGTGCTGATGCGCTCCATGATGGCCAATCGCCAGGACTTCGAGCGCCGATTACGGCCCGAGGATTTGCTGCTGGTGCCACCCTGTCCGCAGGACATGGGCATCCTCGACTGGCACCGCCACACCGAGCTCGCGGACAGCACCTATCATTGGGGCCTGCGGGAGATCGCGCGGCTCAAGGCGGCCGACGGGCACCCCGCTCTTGGTGCCTCGCCCGGATCGAATCAACCGCCTGCCTCCACCATCGACGCGGCACCCTAAGGAGCCTCGTTGCGCCGCCGCTATCCCGGCGAGCTGCAGGCGGCGTAAGGGCTCACGATCTGCTACCGCCGCGGGCCGACATAGCCTCCCGGCCCAGCGTAGTATGCTGTGGGAGTGAGTTTCCCTTGCACGGCGTAGCCGGCGACAGGGACATTGCTTCCCGGCTTCTTTTGTTTGGTGGGGAGGACGGAAACTTTCACGGGGTTGTAGTTGGGGGCAGGGGCCTTGATCCCCCGCAGGCCTGGGTTGGCAGCGGAGGCATAGATGCCTCGCTTCGCGACGTTGCCCGTGGGGACATCGCCTCTCGGGCGGCCATTGTGGGTGGCATCGACATGGCCTCCGCGCCCGAGATAGTAGGGCCGGGCGTACGGATAGGCGTAGGGATAGCGGTAGGCCGGAGGCGCGTAGTAGGCGGGGGAAGGCGCGTAGTAGGCCGGGGGCGCGTAGTAGGTGTACGCGGGGGCCGCGTAATAGACCGGAGGCGCGTAGGCAAATGCCGGGCGCGCGTAGTAGACCGGTGCAGCGTAGTAGGCCGAGGCCGCGTAGTAGCCGTAGCCATCGCACCGATAGCAGTCGTCGTCGCAAGCACCCGCCTGCGTACTGCCCACCGCGAAGACGGCCAGAGCGACGGCCGATCCCGTCAATATGCGCGTGCGCATCTTATGTCTCCTCTGAAATCCGCAGCGCCGATTCATCGCAAAAGTTGCACCCTGACCGATCCACGCGTCGCTCGAATTCACCTCCACCCACACGGGTACGTGGTCGGAGGGCTTCTCCCAGGCGCGGGTGTGCTTGTCGATGCCGGCGCCGACGAGCCGGTCGGCCGCTTGCGGGGAGGCCAGGATGTGGTCGATGCGGATGCCGTGATCCTTCTGCCAGGCGCCCGCCTGATAGTCCCAGAACGTGTAGACGCCGGGCCCCGGCAGGCAGGCGCGCACGACATCGGTGAGCCCGAGGTTCAGCAACGCGCGGTAGGCGGCGCGGGTCTCGGGCTGGTAGAGCGCATCGCCAGTCCAGGCGTCGGGGTACTTGGCATCGATCGGCTCGGGGATGACGTTGTAGTCGCCGAGCAGCAGGAACGGCTCCTCGTAGGTGAGCAGCTCGCGCGTGCGCGCGGCGAAGCGCTGCATCCACGCGAGCTTGTAGGCGAACTTGTCGGTGCCAACAGGATTGCCGTTGGGCAGATAGAGATTGCCGACGCGCAAGGTGCCGCCGTTGCGCGGCACGCACACCTCGATGTAGCGCGCGTGGCTGTCGCTCTCGTCGCCCGGCAGGCCGCGCACGGCGATCTCGTCGAACGGGCGCTTGGAGAGGATGGCGACGCCGTTGAAACCCTTCTGCCCGTGCACGGCGACGTTGTAGCCCAGCTCCTCGAAGGGGCCGGCGGGGAAGGCCTCCGTGACCGACTTGATCTCCTGCAAGCAGACGACGTCCGCGCTCGCCTCCTTCGCCCACGTGACGGCGACCTCGAGGCGCGCCTTGATGCCGTTGATGTTCCAGGTGGCGATCTTCATGGGACCCCGAGTAAAGCCGCGCGCACGCAGGGTCAAGCGTTGCGCTGGTGCTGAAGATCTGGTCGTACGCAGCTTGCGAGCGCTCCCCTCAATGTCAGGCATGTTCCCGGTTGCACAAGCTACGACGTTGCTCGCCGCTTCACCCCACCCCTAACCCCTCCCCGTCATCATGCCGAAGGCGTGTCTTCGACACGACGGGAGGGGAATCTGTCGAGCTTGTCTCGAGGTTGGCGCTCCCACGGAGATCGCGGCTCAGGCCGCCAGCTTCTCGATCTCCTCGAGGATCGCCTTGCCCATCTCTGACGTGCCGACCTTGCGCATGTTGGGCTGCATGATGTCGCCGGTGCGGTAGCCCTGCGCCAGCGTGCCGGCAATGGCCTTGTCGATCAGGTCGGCCTCTTTCGTCAGCCCGTAGGAATAGCGCAGCGCCATGCCGTAGCTGGCGATGGCCGCGATCGGATTGGCCTGGCCCTTGCCGGCGATGTCGGGCGCCGAGCCGTGCTCGCCGAGCGAGGCCGACGGCAGCATGCCGAGCGAGCCGGTGAGCATGGCGGCAACGTCGGACAGCATGTCGCCGAACAGGTTGTCGGTGACGATGACGTCGAACTGCTTGGGGTTGCGCACCAGCTGCATGGCGCACGCATCCGCCAGGATGTGCTGCAGCTCCACGTCCTTGGCCTCGCGCGCGTGCGTGGCGGTGACGACCTCGTGCCACAGCACGCCCGTCTTCATGACGTTGCGCTTGTCGGCCGAGTGCACCTTGTTCTTGCGCTTGCGGGCGAGGTCGAAGGCGACGCGGGCGATGCGCTCGATCTCGTGCGTGGTGTAAACGGTGGTGTCGACGGCGCGCTTC
>VBAB01000521.1 GCA_005888525.1 Alphaproteobacteria bacterium | reverse complement strand
CGCGAGAAGCGGCGAGACCCGGATATGGGAAACGGCACGGTGGAGCTCGCTCAGCTGATCGTAGGCGGCACTGCGCAGGGCTGTGTTTACGGCCTGATCGCGCTCGGCTTCGTGCTGATCTACAAAGCCACCGAGATGGTGAACTTCGCCCAGGGCGACCTGATGATGCTCGGCGCCTTCATGGCGCTCACCTTCGTCGGCACCATGGGGATGAATTACTGGCTGGGCTTCCTGCTGGCCGCGCTCTGCATGGCCCTGCTCGGCTACCTGCTCGACGCGTTGGTGCTGCGGCGCATCATCGGACAGCCGCAGTTCGCCATCGTAATCCTGACCATCAGCATGGGCTTCCTGTTCCGCGCCGGCGCCGGCTTCATCTGGGGTCATGAGACGCAGAGCTTCGAGACCCCGTTCACCAACCGCATCATCAACGCCGGCGGCGTGATCCTGCCGCTGGAGAGCATCTCGATGATTGTCGGCACGGTCCTGCTCGCCGGGCTGCTCTATCTCTTCTTCAACTTCACGAAGCTCGGCAACGCCATGCAGGCGTCCTCGCAGAACCAGCTGGCGGCCTACTACATGGGCATCCCGGTGAAGCGCATCAATTCGCTGATCTGGGCGCTGTCGGCCATCGTGGCGACGATCGCCGGCGTGCTGCTGTCGCCCGTGTCGCTGGTCGATCCCAGCATCGGCTTCCTCGGCATCAAGGCATTCGCGGCGGCCGTGGTCGGCGGTTTCGGCAGCCTGCTCGGCACCGTGCTCGGCGGGCTCATCGTCGGCATATCGGAGACGCTGGCGGGACGCTACCTGCCGCCCGGCTTCAAGGAGATCGTCGCCTACCTGATCATGCTGGTCGTGCTCATGGTGCGGCCGCAGGGCCTGTTCTCGACCATGCAGCGCAAGAAGGTCTAGGGAGGGGAGGCTCCGGTTGCGCATTCTCTTCAAGACCTCGTATCTCGACGACATCCGTCTCCTCAAGCACAGCGGCTACAGCTTCTGGTACGGGGTGCTCGTCGTCGCCCTCGTGGTGGCACCGGCGCTGTTGGCGGAGTTCTACGTCGGGGAGCTGTCGCAGATCTTCGTGCTCGCCATCGCCGGCGTCGGACTGATGCTGCTGATCGGCTACACCGGGCTCGCCAGCCTCGGGCACGGGGCCTTCATGGCGATTGGCGCCTATACCGATACCTATCTGATCACCAAGGGCGTGCCGTTTCCGATCGCCTTCGTGACCGCAGGGCTCCTCGCCATGGTGGCCGGCATCGCCGTCGCCCTGCCGGCCAACCGCATGACCGGCATCTATCTCGCCATCGCCACCTTGGCGTTCTCGCAGATCGTCGAGCAGATCGTGGTGCGCTGGGAAAGCGTGACGCGCGGCTTCCAGGGCATGCCCGTGCCGCCGCCCGACATCCTCGGCCACCCGCTGAGCCAGGCCTGGGAGTTCTACTATTTGTGTCTCGCCGTGCTGATTGTGGTGGTGCTCGGCGCGGTCAACCTCACGCGCTCGCCCACGGGCCGGGCGATGGTGGCCATCCGCGACTCGGAGATCTCGGCCCAGAGCCTCGGCGTCAACCTCGTGCGCTACAAGACCATCGCCTTCGCGCTGTCGGCCGGCATCACCGGGCTCGCCGGCGCGCTGCTCGGGCACAAGCTGAAATTCATCTCGCCCGACGCCTTCAACATCCTGCTGTCCATCCAGCTCTTGCTGATGGTCGTGGTCGGCGGCCTCGGCTCGATCCACGGCGCCATTTACGGCGCCATCTTCGTCGGCGGACTGCCGCAAGCCATCGCCCTCATGCGCGACTACCTGCCGGGTGCGATCTCCAGGACGCCGGGCCTGGAGCCGGGCCTGTTCGGCCTGGTGATGATCCTGATCGTGCTGTTCGAGCCCATGGGGATTTACGGCCGCTGGCTGAAGATCAAGGCCTACTTCGACTTCTTCCCGCTCTACCGGCGGTCGACCTTCAAGCGCCAGCGATCCTATCTCAAGACGGAGCGCGTGCGGTGAGCCTCGCTGACACCACCGACGTTGTCATCCCGGGGCTTGTCCCCGGGATCCACCCATCGGCAAACGCCGCAAGATGCGGCACGATGGATCCCGGGCATGAAGCCCGGGATGACAAGGCTGGGCGATCGCGGCTGGAGCACGTCCAATGAGCGTCATCGCGCAAGAAAGCGCGGCCTCACGCGCGGCATCGGCCCCAGCGCCGGGCGCCGCGCGCACGTCGCCCCTGTTCGAAGCCGACAACATCTCTATCGCCTTCGGCGGCATCAGGGCGGTGGACGGAGTGAGCTTCGACGTGAAGGAGGGCGAGATCTTCGCCATCGTCGGCCCCAACGGCGCCGGCAAGAGCACCATCTTCAACCTCATCAGCCGCATCTACGAGCCGACCGGCGGACGGCTGATGTTTGCCGGCGAGGACATCACGCGTGTGGCCCCTCACACCATCGCCGGCCGGGGCATCGCCCGCACCTTCCAGAACATCGAGCTGTTCGAGCATGCCACCGTGCTCGACAACCTGCTGATCGGCCGCCACTGCCGCAGCCGGCCCAACATCTTCAGCGAGCTGCTGTTCACGACAGGCGTCAGGCAGGAGGAGCTGCGCCACAGGACTGCGGTGGAGGAGATCATCGACTTCCTCGACCTTGCCAACTATCGCGAGCAGCGCATCTCCGGCCTGCCCTACGGCGTGCGCAAGGTGGTGGAGCTGGCGCGCGCCTTGTGCGCCGAGCCCAAGCTGCTCCTCCTCGACGAGCCGGCCTCGGGCCTCAACACCGAGGAGACCGAGGAGGTCGCATTCTGGATCGAGGACATCAAGAACGACCTCGGCATCACCGTCATCATGATCGAGCACGACATGTCGCTGGTCTCGGCCGTCTCCAACCGCGTGCTGGCGCTCAACAACGGCCGCACGCTGGCGCTGGGCACACCCAAGGAGGTGCAATCCAACCCGGCCGTGATCGAGGCCTATCTCGGAAGCGAGGCCGAATGAGCAAGCTCGTCGTAGGGCGCAATAAGGCGAAGCCGCATTGCGCCGTTGCGCCGGTACATCGGCGCAATACGGTTGACGCCTATTGCGCCCTACGTGCTGCGGAGCACGCAAGATGAGCGACCCCCTGCTCAGCGTGCGCAACCTCGAGACCTACTATGGGCCGATCACGGCCATCCGCGGCGTGAGCTTCGATGTGACCGAGGGTCAGATCGTCACCATCCTGGGCGCCAA
>VBAB01000520.1 GCA_005888525.1 Alphaproteobacteria bacterium | reverse complement strand
AGGTACAGGCGCGCGATCCACATCAAGATGGCGAGCAGGCGACGCTGCGCCTGCACGCCGGCCGTGTAGCCGTAGGCGCAGAGCAGGCCGCCGCGCTCGAGCGCGGCGAACGAGCGGCGATAGCCGTCCTCGCCGATGCCGTCGAAAACAACGTCGAATCCGCCCGGCAGGACGCGCGTGAAGTCTTCGCGTTGGTAGTCGATCGGCGTAGCGCCCAGCTCGCGGATCAGCGCCGCATGCTCGCCGCGCGCGGTGCCCCACAGCTCTAGCCCGGATTTCTCAAAGGGGTAAGGGCATCGGCTGAGGGAATCAGAGAAAGTGGTTGTGCGACCAATCGCTTGCTCTGATCGAAGGACTCAGCCGATGCCAACAGACTGTAGCGACACTCAGCTCGTCTTTGAAGCGTTCGCTGGCCGCAAGGTTGTGGCTGAGTTCGATGGCGGGGCGATTACCTCGAATGCCGGGGCGCTGCTGCTGCGCGAGGCCGACCGCGCCATTGGCCTGACCGCAATGGTGGCGGGCTGCTTTCGCGACGGGCGCGATCCGGGCAGTAGCGTGCACAGCATCGAGACCATGGTGGCCCAGCGCATCCATGGCCAGGCGCTGGGCTACGAGGACCTGAACGACCACGACGCGCTGCGCCACGATCCGATCCTGGGGCTGATCTCCGATACGCTCACCCCCAAGCGAGCGAACGTGGCAACGCTGGCTGGCAAATCCACGCTCAATCGTCTGGAGACGGCGCCGGAGGCGGGCAATCCGCGCTATCACAAGATCGGCGTCGACGCGCCGGCGTTGGCACAGGTGTTTGTCGACATCTACATTGCCGCGCACAAGACGCCGCCCAAGCGCATCATCCTCGATCTGGACGCCACCGACGATCCCCTGCACGGGGCTCAGGAGGGCCGCTTCTTCCACGGCTACTATGGCTGCTACTGCTACCTGCCGCTGTATATCTTCGATGGCCGCCATCTGCTGGTGGCCAAGCTGCGGCGCGCCGACATCGATGCCTCGGCTGGTGCCAAGGAGGAGATCGCGCGCGTCGTCGCCCACATTCGCAAAGCCTGGCCGGAAGTGGAGATCTGGTTGCGCGCGGATTCGGGCTTTGCCCGTGACGAGCTGATGGCCTGGTGCGAGGAAAATCGCGTCGACTACGTGTTCGGCATGGCTCGCAATACGCGGCTGGAGGCAATGATTGCCGATCGGCTGGCGGCGGCGAAAGCCGAGTTCGAGAAGACCGGAAAGGCTGTTCGCGTCTTCAAGGAGCTCACCTACCGCACCCAGACGAGCTGGTCGCGCGAGCGCCGCGTTGTCGCCAAGGCCGAGCATCTGCAGAAGGGCGCCAACCCGCGCTTCATTGTGACCTCGCTTGCGGCCTGCGACATCGCCGGGCAGGAGCTGTATGAGACGATCTACTGTCAGCGCGGCGAGATGGAGAACCGCATCAAGGAGTGCCAGCTCGATCTCTATGCCGATCGCACCTCGGCCGCCACCCTGCGCGCCAACCAGCTGCGCCTGTGGCTTGCCTCGCTCGCCTACGTGCTGATCGAGGCGGTGCGCCGTCTCGGGCTACAGGGGACGCAGCTCGTCAAGGCCACGGCCGGCTCGATCCGGCTGAAGCTTCTCAAGCTCGGCGCCATCGTCACCGTCAGCGTGCGCCGCATCAAGATCGCCATCGCCTCGGCCTGCCCCGCCAAGGAGGTGCTCGCGCTCGCGCATTCGAGGCTGCGAAGCATCGTGCTGCAATCGCGCCTTCGACGCGACGCGGCCTGAGACCGCCCGCCTTCACCCAAACCTCAACCACACGAGGAAACAGCCCCGAGCCTGAAGCCGCCGCTCACCACGGCGACGACCAAACACGCCCAACGGCACCCCCAATCCGCCTGCACCCGTCAGATCGTCCCACTGGACGAAACTGAACCTTGCTGTGAGAAATGCGGGCTAGGCCGGCAAGCCTGCCGAGCACGAGCAGCGCCTGGCCGACGGCGCCGGCGGCGCCTTGCACGAGCACGCGCTGTCCTCGCTGCACCCGGGCCGCACGATGGAGGAGCTGGTATGCGGTCGTCCAGCTCAAGATCAGCGCGGCCGCCTCCGCTGCGTCGACGCCCGCCGGCACGCGGGTCAGGTGGTCGGCCCGGAGCGTGCGATAGGCGGCGTTCGACCCGAGCACCGTCATATCGGCCACTCGATCGCCAAGCTGAAAGCCGCTTACGCCATCGCCGAGCTGATCGATTTCTCCGACGACATCATAGCCGAGCACGAAAGGCGGCCGGCGGGCGGCCGTTTGCGGGTAGAGGTGGCGCCGGATCGTGACGTCGGTGTACTCCAGACCCGAGGCGAGCACGCGGACCCGCACCTCGCCCCGGCCCGCCGTCGGCCGGGGAGCGTCGATCACCTCCAGCCCGTCGGGACCACCGAAGCGCGTGACTTGAACAACCCGGTTGGGTGGCTCCAAGACGGCCGTTGAAGCGTTCTGGTTCATGGGTGTGCGCCTTTTGCAGGATGCTAGAGCGCAATGGATTTGCCGTGGAATATCGCCGGGAAGTATTTGGCATTTGAACACATAACTCTACGGCTCGAGCATTGACCCAGATCAAAAACGAGTCGCATTTTGGTCAGGTGGTATGGGTCAAAGCAAATAGCGTCGACCGTGACTTGCCTTAGTCCATGAGGGAGCGAGCGAATGTCCGCTTTGGCATTTTTACCGACGCCAGCTCGGCCGACAGTAGCTTCACCCTGATAACAAACGAACACGTTGTGTAATTGTACCGGGTACGCTCTCAGTCGTCAGCCTCGATGAGCGAGCGGTGCGAACGGAGATCTCAGTGCGCGGCCGGAGCTCCGGCACCCGCGTCCAACAACTGCATGAGAATAATTGGGGCAGGGCAGAGAAACGATGCCTTGGCGGCAACAGGCAGAACGGTCATACAGTTGCGCAACACGAACCAAGGCGCAGGAGCTAGCCATGTATGATCAGGTGCATTCCGGTAAGGCAACGCTCAACCCAGGAGGCAGATTCAAACGGCCCATGGATATGGTCGAGGCGACAGGCATTCCGGCTGGTGAAAAGCTCTCCATTCTCAAAGCATGGGAGGCAGATGAGCGGGCCTTGCAGCGCGCAGAAGACGAAGGGATGCGCGGCGGCGAGCATGCCCATCTGCAGCGGGTTCAAGAGGCGCTCGGCCGGCTCCAGGCATTGGGCGCGAGCTCGTAGCAGGAGGAGAAGAACCATGAAGTGGGTCACACGCGAGAAAGTGAAAGTGGACCGGGTCGCCTGCCCCTG
>VBAB01000519.1 GCA_005888525.1 Alphaproteobacteria bacterium | reverse complement strand
GCGCACCACCGAGAGCACCGGGCCGAAGATCTCCTCCTTGTAGATGCGCATGTCGGGCTTCACCTCGTCGAACAGGCAGCCCGACATGTAGAAGCCCTTCTCGTAGCCCTGCATCTTGAAGTCGCGGCCGTCCACTTTCAGCTTGGCGCCCTCCTTGATGCCGAGCGCGACGTAGTCCTTGACGCGCTTCAAGTGCGCCGCGGTCACCAGCGGACCGAAGTCGGCATCGGTAGAGGTGGATGGCCCGATCTTGAGAGACTCCACGCGCGGGATCAGCTTCTCGACCAGCGCTTCCGCCGCCTTCTGCCCCACCGGCACCGCCACCGAGACGGCCATGCAGCGCTCGCCGGCCGAGCCGTAGCCGGCGCCGACCAGGGCATCGACCGCCTGATCCATGTCGGCATCGGGCATGACGATCATGTGGTTCTTGGCGCCGCCGAAACACTGCACGCGCTTGCCCGACGCGCAGCCGCGGCCATAGATGTACTCGGCAATCGGCGTCGAGCCGACAAAGCCGATGGCCTGGATGTCGGGGTGGTCGAGGATGGCGTCGACCGCTTCCTTGTCGCCGTTGACGACGTTGAGGACACCCGGCGGGAGACCCGCCTCGATCATCAATTCCGCCAGCATCAGCGGCACGCCGGGATCGCGCTCGGACGGCTTCAGGATGAAGGCGTTGCCGCAGGCGATTGCGGGTGCGCACTTCCACAGCGGGATCATGGCCGGGAAGTTGAAGGGCGTGATGCCGGCGACGACGCCGAGCGGCTGGCGCATGGAGTAGATGTCGATGCCGGGCCCTGCCCCTTCCGTGTACTCGCCCTTCATCAGGTGCGGGATGCCGCAGGCGAACTCCACCACCTCCAGGCCGCGCTGGATGTCGCCCTTGGAGTCGGCGATGGTCTTGCCGTGCTCGCGGGCGAGGCAGTCGGCGAGCTTGTCGTAGTCGCGGTTGGCCAGCTCCAGGAACTTCATGAGCACGCGGGCGCGGCGTTGCGGGTTGGTGGTGGCCCAGGCCGGCTGCGCGGCTTTGGCGTTCTCCACCGCCGCGGCCACCTCCGCCTTGGAGGCGAATGCTACTCTGGCGCGCACCTCGCCGGTCATCGGCTGGAAGACGTCGCCCTCCCGCCCGCTTCCGCCCTTGACCCGCCTGCCGCCGATGAAATGGCCGTACTCGATCATGGCGCTACTCCCGAAAAGCGCGGTGCTCCTGGAGGCATGCGCTACCACGCAGCCGCCGGACCCGGCAAGCGCCCGGCCCCTTTCCCTGGTCGGGACTCCTGCCGCAAACGCCAACCACGTCCTGAGCTTGTCGAAGGACGGCCGCGCACGCATTGCCGTGGTTCGACTAGCTCACCACTAGGTTGGAGAATGACGTAATAAGCAAGGTGGTTGGGCCTGCAACATGGGCGATATGCAGCGCATCCAACGAAAGATTAGGTTGGCCCCGGACGGGCGCTAGATTAGGACATGGGGCGAGCCACATCCGTCGATGGCAGAGCGCGAACGTGCGCCGCCGCATTGTGATATCCTCGGGCCAACGATAAGAACAATCAGACGCCGTTTTCCGCCCTGCTCGAGGGGCGGTTGGGAGGAGTAAGCCGACCGTGAATGGGACAAGTCCCGCGCCGACCCCGCCTGCCGCGCCCGATGTCGGCAGCCTCGATACGCTTCCCAAGCTCCTGCTGCGTAACGCCATGCGGTATGCCGACCGTCCGGCCATGCGCCACAAGGATTACGGTATCTGGCAGACCTGGACGTGGGCGCAGCTGCGTGAGGAGGTCTATGCCTTTGCCATCGGTTTGAGAAAGGTCGGGCTCGAGCGCGGCGACGTGGTGGCGATCATCGGCGACAACCGCCCGCGGCTATACGCGACGTTCGCGGCCGTGCAGAGCCTCGGCGGCGTTCCCGTCCCCGTCTATCAGGACGCGGTGGCCGACGAGATGGCCTACGTGCTCGAGCACGCCGAGGCGAGGATCGCCGTCGTCCAGGACCAGGAGCAGGTCGACAAGGTCATTTCCGTCGCCGACCGGCTGCCGAAGCTCCAGCGGATCATTTACGACGAGGACCGCGGGCTGGCCACCTACGACCCCGCCCGCATGCATTCCTTCGAGCACGTGCAAGACCTCGGGCGCGAGGAGATGGCCGCCAATCCCGGCACCGAGCGCTGGTGGCTCGAGGAGATCGCCAAGGGCAAGGGCGCGGACGTGAGCGTGATGCTCTACACCTCGGGCACCACGGGCCGGCCCAAGGGCGTGATGCTGACGCACGACAACATCATCCTCTCGGCGCAGAACGGCAACAAGTTCGACGGCTTCAATGCCGACGACATCCTGCTCGCCTATCTGCCCATGGCCTGGGTCGGCGATCACATCTTCTCCTACGGTCAGGCCTATGCCGCAGCCATGTGCGTGTGCTGCCCGGAGAGCCCGGAGACCGTGGTCGAGGACCGCCGCGAGATCGGTCCTACCTATTTCTTCGCGCCGCCGCGCGTGTTCGAGAACCTGCTCACCCAGGTCATGGTGCGCATGGAGGACGCGGGCTGGCTGATGCGGCACATGTTCAAGTACTTCCTCGGCGTGGCCCAGCGCTGCGGCGCTCAGATCCTCGACGGCAAGCCGGTCGGCGCCTGGGATCGGCTGCTCTATCGGCTGGGCGATCTCCTCGTCTATGCGCCGCTGCGCAACCGCATGGGCTTCTCGCGCACGCGCGTGGCCTACACTGCCGGCGAGGCCATCGGCCCGGAGCTGTTCCGCTTCTACCGCTCGCTCGGCGTCAACCTGAAGCAGCTCTACGGGCAGACCGAGGCCAGCGTCTACGTCACCATGCAGCCCGACGGCGAGGTCTATCCCGACACGGTGGGCAAGCCTGCGCCGGACGTCCAGATCAAAGTCGCCGAGAGTGGCGAGGTGCTGTTCAAGAGCCCCGGGGTGTTCCTCAAGTATTACAAGAACGACGCCGCCACGAAGGAGACCAAGACGCCGGACGGCTGGGTGCACACGGGCGACGCCGGCTTCTTCGATCAGCGCGGCCACCTCAAGATCATCGATCGCGCCAAGGACGTGGGTCGCCTGAACAACGGCGGGCTATATGCCCCGAAGTACCTGGAGAACCGCATCAAGTTCTATCCCGAGGTGCGGGAGGCGGTGGCGTTCGGCCAGGGGCGCGACTACGTGACGATGTTCATCAACATCGATCCCATCTCGGTCGGCAATTGGGCCGAGCGCAACAATGTGTCCTACGCCAGCTATCAGGAGCTCGCGGGGCATCCGCAGGTCCTGGAGATCATCACCAAGAGGGTGGACGAGCTGAACAAGGCGCTGGCCGACTAGCCTCAGATGGCAGCCTCGCAGGTCCGGCGGTTCCTCATCCTGCCGAAGGAGCTCGACGCCGACGACGGCGAGCTGACCCGCACGCAGAAGGTGCGCCGCTCGCTGATCGCCGACCGCTACGGACCCCTGATCACGGCACTCTACGACGGCTCCAAGGAATGCCATTTCGCCATCGAGGTGACCTTCGAGGACGGCCGCAAGGGCACGGTGACGGGCGACGTGCGCATCGTCGACATGAAAACCTACCCGCCCCATGCCGCCGAGCCCTTGCGGGAGGCCGCGGAATGAAGGCCGACGTCGAGGGGAAGCCAGCGGCTGCGAGCGCCGGCGCCGCCGGCGAAGTGCTGCTCTCGCTCGAGCACGTCTCGCTCTCCTTCGGCGGGGTCAAGGCGCTGCGCGACGTCTCCTTCGACATCCGCAAGGGCGAGATCCGCGCCATCATCGGCCCCAACTGATCACCTTCAAGGGCCGGCGGCGGCACGACATGCGCCCTTATCTCGCCGCCAGCCAAGGCATCGCCCGCACCTTCCAGAACGTCGCCCTGTTCAAGGGCATGTCGACGCTGGACAACATCATGACGGGGCGCACCTTGAAGATGCGGCGCGGCGTGCTCGCGCACATGCTGCACTGGGGGCCTGCCCAGAACGAGGAGATCGGCCACCGCCTGGAAGTGGAGCGCATCATCGATTTCCTGGAGATCGCGCACATCCGCAAAATGCCGGTCGGCAAGCTGCCTTACGGCCTGCAGAAGCGGGTCGAGCTCGGCCGCGCGCTGGCCATGGAGCCGGATCTCCTCCTGCTCGACGAGCCGATGGCCGGGATGAATCTCGAGGAGAAACAGGACATGAGCCGCTTCATCCTCACCGTGAAGGATACCTTCAACACCACCATCGCCCTGATCGAGCACGACATGAGCGTGGTGATGGATCTTTCCGATCGGGTCGTCGTCTTGAATTACGGGGCCAAGATCGCCGACGGCACGCCGGGGGAAGTGCAGAACAATCAGGCGGTGATCGAAGCCTACCTGGGCGTCAGCCATTAGGGATCCATAGCGTGGAGCTAACCGGCCAAGTTCTCGAGGTTTTGATCGGCGGCCTGCTGTCGGGGGTGCTCTACTCCCTCGTCGCGCTCGGCTTCGTGCTGATCTTCAAGGCCTCGGGCGTCTTCAACTTCGCGCAAGGGGCCATGGTTCTGCTGGCCGGCCTCGCCCTGGTGCGCAGCCTCGATTTTCTGACGCAGCGCGGTACGCCCGTATGGGCGGCGATCCTGCTGGCGCTCTTGTTTGCCGCCGTCATCATGGCGATCACGGCCTGGCTGGTCGAACGCTTCGTGCTGGGCCCGCTGGTGAACCAGGACGGCCTCACGCTCTTCATGTCGACGATCGGCGCCACCTTCGTTCTGGAAGGCGCCTCGCAAATGATCTTCGGATCCGACGTCTATCCCCTGCGGCTGTTCCCAACCGATGCCTGGATCCTCGGCGATCAGTTCTTTCCGGGCGGCATCTTGATCAACAAGCTCGATGTGTGGGGAGGCCTCATCGCCGGCGTCCTGGTAGCGGGGCTCGCCATCTTCTTCCAGAACACGAAGACGGGACGCGCCCTGCGTGCCGTCGCTGACGACCATGCCGCCGCACAGTCCGTGGGCATTCCCATCGGCTGGATATGGTTCGTGGTCTGGCTGGTGGCAGGCCTCGTGGCGCTGGTGGCTGCGACTGTATGGGGCACCAAGCTCGGTGTGCAGTTCTCCATCACCTTCCTGGCGTTGAAGGCACTGCCCGTGCTCATCATCGGCGGCTTCACATCGGTGCCCGGCGCCATCGTCGGCGGCCTGATCGTCGGCGCCGGCGAGAAGCTGGCCGAGGTCTACCTGGGGCCGCATATCGGCGGCGGTATCGAATACTGGTTTGCCTACGTGTTGGCCCTGATCGTGCTGCTGGCGCGCCCGCAGGGC
>VBAB01000495.1:7568-7765 GCA_005888525.1 Alphaproteobacteria bacterium | reverse complement strand
GCGCGTTCCGGCGCTCGGGGAGCAAAGCCGTGCGCGTTGCACCGGCGCTAGAGCGAGATCGTTCCAGATGGAAGCACTGGGGCTTCCATTAGGGAACGTGAATCTCGCTCTAAACTCAAAAAGTAGAGCAGGATTCACGCTTCAGCCGCCACGTCGCACTTCTGGCAAAGCGATTCAATCTGAAGCGATCCTGCTCT
>VBAB01000495.1:0-7556 GCA_005888525.1 Alphaproteobacteria bacterium | reverse complement strand
ACGACGACGACGAGGACGACGACGACGACGATTACAGGGCGTGGCTGAGCCCATTGGGGCGGTTCGTCGCGCGAGCGAAGGATCGCATCTGGCGCTGCGAGTGGCAGGCGAAGCTCGCGGAAGCCAGGGCGCGCGTTGCCGAGAGCCGGAAGAAGCCGCCCCGCAAGGGCCGCAGCCGGCGTCAGCGGCGGATGCCGGGCGCTGCATTGGCAGCGCGGCAAAAGCCTGCTTAGACTCTCCCCCACGACCCCGGCCATCGAAAGGCGCAAAGCGCGGGGGGGCGGGAGGAAGCGACGTGGCATTCGACATCCATCTCCCCGAGCAGCGGATCGCGGCCTCGCGGGGACTGTGGCTGGATCGGCTGCCCATCGACTTTCTCGATGCGGCGGTGCGCGAGGCGCCCGGGCGCACGGCGTTCGTGGGCCGCAACAGCGCACTGGCCCGGGAGGTCCGGCTCACCTATGCCGAGCTCGGCGACCGGGTCGACAGGATCGCGGCGGGGCTGCTCTCCCTTGGCGTCGGCAAGGGCGACGTGGTCGCCTTCCAGCTGCCGAACTGGTGGGAGTTCACGGCGCTGTTCTTCGCCTGCAACCGCATCGGCGCGGTGGCCAACCCGCTGATGCCGATCTTCCGCCAGCGCGAGCTGCGCTTCATGCTGGGCTTCAGCGAGGCCAA
The DNA here is from genome assembly GCA_005888525.1 of Alphaproteobacteria bacterium. Lineage (GTDB taxonomy): Bacteria > Pseudomonadota > Alphaproteobacteria > Rhizobiales > Hyphomicrobiaceae > AWTP1-13. The sequence continues at coordinate 6,881 of VBAB01000495.1, read as the reverse complement.
GGTCGCCGTCGTCCCTGCAACGTGGCGCGGTTTCGACCACATGGGTGCCATGCGCGAGATCCGCCCCGACCTGCCCAGCGTGCGGCACGTGCTGGCCGTGGGCGGCGCCGGCGAGGCCTCGTTCGAGAAGACGTTCCTCGACCGCGCGCCTCTGTCGGGCGCGGAGAAGCAGGGGCTGGCGAAGTCGCGGCCAGGGCCCAACGAGGTCGTGCAGCTGATCTATACGTCAGGCACCTCAGGCGAGCCCAAGGCCGTCATGCACACCGCCAACACCGCGCGGGCGCCGGGCAGATGCTTCGTGCAGGACATGGGACTCACGTGGCGCGACGTCGTCTTCATGGGCTCGCCCTACGCGCACCAGACGGGCTTCCTCTACGGCATGCTGATGCCTGTCATGCTCGCTACCACGACGGTGGCGCTCGATGCGTGGTCGGCCGCCGACGCGGTGCCGATGATCGAGCGCGAGGCGGTCACGTGGAGCATGGCCTCCACACCGTTCCTGTCCGACATGGTCAACCTGCCCGGGGAGCCGCGCGCGCGGGTGAGCCGCACGTTGCGCACCTGGGCCTGCGCGGGCGCGCCGATCCCCCGCGTGCTGGTGCAGCGCGCCAAGGCGGAGATGAACCTCGACGTGCTCTCCTGCTGGGGCATGACCGAGAACGCCGGCCTCACCATCACGCGCAAGGGCGACCCGCAGGAGAAGGTGTTCGAGACCGACGGTCGCGCGCTGCCGGGCTGCGAGGTGCGCGTGGTGGATGAGAAGAAGCGCCCGCTGCCCGCCGACACCGTCGGCAACCTGCAGGCGCGCGGGATCACGCATTTCGTCGGCTACCTCAAGAAGCCGCACCTCAATTCGATCGACGCGGAGGGCTGGTTCGACACCGGCGACCTCGCGCGCATGGACCGCGACGGCTACATCCGCATCGTCGGCCGCACCAAGGACGTCATCATCCGCGGCGGCGAGAACATCCCCGTGGCCGAGGTCGAGAACCTCATCTACCGGCATCCCAAGGTGGCAGAATGCGCTGTCGTGGCCATGCCGGATGCGCGGCTGGGCGAGCGCGGCTGTGCCTTCGTGATACCCAAGGCCGACGCTTCCCTCGACTTGGCCGAGCTGGCGCGGTTCCTGGCCGAGCAGGGCATGGCCAAGCCCTATTGGCCCGAGCGGCTGGAGCTGGTGGCCGACATGCCGCGCACGCCGTCGGGCAAGATCCAGAAGTTCAAGCTGCGCGAGATGGCAGCGAAGTTCAAAGCGTAGCGGACCCGAGAAACGTCCAGGAGGAATGCATGGCTCTCGTTGCGAGGCTCGCAAGTGCGGCGATCGTTGTGGCGGCGATGTCGGTCGCAACGGCCAGGGCGCAGCAGCTCGACCCCAAGGTGGTGGGCTTCAAGCTGCCCGATCAGATCGAGTGGAAGACCAATCCGGCGGGCACCAACCGCAGCGTCGTGCTGCAGGGCGATCCCTCCAAGCCCGGGCCCTATGCCATGCTGCTGCAATGGCTGCCGGGCAATATGAGCCGCCCGCACTTCCACCCCAACGACCGGTTCTTCATCGTCGTGTCGGGCACGTGGTGGGTGGGCTCCGGCCCCGAGTTCAAGCCCGACGCCACCGTGCCGATGCCGGCCGGCAGCCACGTCGTCCACTACGCCAAGGGCGTGCACTTCGACGGCGCCAAGAGCGAGCCGGCGACGATTCTCGTCTGGGGCGAGGGACCCGCGACCAGCACGCCGTTTGCCCCATCCGCGCCGGCCAAGTGAACCCGTCGCGTGCAACTATTGATTCGAGGGGTAGAGGCGCAGTCCTGCAGCTACGCGCTCCAACTCCGTGCTGAGCCTGTCGAAGCACGCTTGGAGCCCGCGGCCCGCCCTTCGACAAGCTCAGGGCGAGGTCGTGGTTGCGTTGACTGTTGGACCTCAACGCACGTCACAGCTTTCGCCCGCGCGTACGAGGCCTGCGATCCAGGGTCTGGCTAGTTGCCGAAGATCGCGGAGAAGGGATTGAACCCCTGAGATGACGCGGCCTTCTGCTTCGAGCGCGACTTCGCCTTTGCGGGCGCCTCGCCCGTCGGCGTTGCTTCCGGCTTGGGCGCATCCGATTTGTCGACCGAGGCCGTAGCGATGTTGACGGTCTGCCCTTCCAGCTTGGAGGCGACGCGGCCGTCGAGGGCATAGATGTCGGGGCGATAGTGCAGCTTGCCCGCGTCGTCGACGACCGCGGTGAAGTAGGTGATGTGCACGGGGATGGGGTTGGTCAGCTTGATCTCGCCGCCGCGCCGCACGTACTCCTGGACCTGCTCCGCCGAGAAGCCCTTGTCGCGGGCGAGCAGGACCTCCGCCAGCTTGATGGGGTTCTGCACCCGCATGCAGCCGTGGCTGAAGGCGCGGATGGCGCCGCCGAACAGGTTGCGCTCGGGCGTGTCGTGCATGTAGACGTCGTGCTTGTTGGGGAAGCGGAACTTGACGATGCCCAGCACATTGGTCGGACCCGGGGGCTGCTGGAAATCGAAGCTGTGGATGTCGACGCTCGACCAGTTGATCGAGTCGGGGTCGACTGCATGGCCGCCGCGGCTGACGCGAAGGTTGTAGGCCCTGAGGACGGATGACGCGCCGCTGGAGAAGAACCAGCCGCCGCCGGCGCTGCGCAACGCCGGCCCCAGCTCTTGAGACTTGATGCCCGGCGGCACGCCCCACGAAGGGTGGAAGATGATGAACTGCATGTCGGCGGAGAAGATCGGCGTCGGCGAGCTCGACTTGCCCACCACGATCTTCTCGGACAGGAGCACCTTCTCGCCCTCGTGGACGCTGGTCATCTGCTCGGGCACGCTGTCCCAGACGTAGAATGCGCCGAGGTTCTCCGGCATCCAGCGCCAGCGCTCCATATTGACGATGATGCGCTGCAGATTGCCGGCCGACGTCGGCCGTTCGACGCCATTGAGCGCATTGCGCGTGGCGGCGTTGATGAGACCCGTCGGCTCCATGCCGTTCTGCACCTGGACGGCTTTTACCGCGGTCGCCAGCGAGTCGTCGTAGAAGGTCGCCTTGCCCTCCCGGCTTGATCGCGGGGCCCGCCGGAATTTTCACGGTCGGTGCGGGATCGTCCGGCTTGACGCCGCGCGCGGTCAGCATCGCCTGGCGCAAACGCTCGAACTGCGGGTGCTTGGGATGCAGATTGCGCAGATAGGCATCGGCGGTCTCGGCGACTGAGATGGCCTGCATCAGCGTCTTGGGATCGTAGATGGTCGGCTTCTGGTCGAACATGCGGCTGACCGACGGCGGGTCGAGGCGCCCGCCGCGGGCGTGCCGCCCGTACTTGAGGACGGCGAGGCCGAGCTTGATCTCGGCGTCGGCAAGCGTCTCGGGTGTCGCCGGCCCTTCCGGCAGAGCCGACACGTCGAAGGCGGACGCCTTCAGCCCCCAGTCGTCGGCCTTGCGAATCTCGCCGATGGCCTGCGTGGCACGCGCAGTGAGGCCGTCCTTGCCGGTCCAGATGGGCTTGCCTGCACCGGCATAGAATCCAGCAAGCCCCGCGTAGTCCTCGCGATCGCCCACGCTGCCGCCGGTTCGTGGTGCGGCCAGGCGCTGACGTACCAGGGCCACGATCGGGTCCACCTCATCGGGCGGCTTGGTTTCGGTGACGGTCGGTGCACCGGGTGCGGCGGGCGCTGGCCCATTGACCTCGGGAGGCGCGAGCGGGTCGGGCGCCGACCCAGTCGAGGGCCCGGCGTCGAGGTCGAGCGCGCGGGCAGATTTACCCGCGGCGGCCTGGCTCCACGCCGGTCCGGCAAGGCCGCTCAGCGCGCCTATCGCGAACGCGATCGCAAGAAACGGCCTATAGATCATCACCGATCCCCTCGCACCCGCCCTTTGCGGGCGAAGCAAACGACTTGCTCAGATCGTAGTTTGCCGACTCCCCACCCCGCCAGCCCGCCAACCTGAAGTAACTGTGGTAGTGTGGCAATCATGCACTTCCCATTCACGCGGCCGTGATGATGGCAATATTTTGGCCGGGCGTCGGTCCGCGGTCACCCGCGGTGCGAAAGTGGGGGAAAGCGGGCATCGCGCCAGGCTAGCGCGCTCTTGAGTCCCTCGCGGCGCGCAATGTCCATGAACGCGATCTTGTCGGGGCATCCCTCCGCCTCGATCACCAGGTCCAAGGCCAGCGCTTCTTCCAGCGCCCCGAGCATGCCTTGCGCCTCGACGGCCCGGTTGATGGCCTGTTTTGTGCGCTTGACGACGCTGGCGTCGATTGTCGCGATGTGACGTGCCATGGCGAGCGCGCGGGCTTCCAGCTCCCCTGCCGGCACGATGCGGTTGACGATGCCGATCTCCTTGGCGCGCGCCGCCGGGACGCGGTCCTCGCCCAGCAGGATGATCTCCTTGGCGATCTTCGGCCCGACCAGCCACGGCAGGATCATCACGACGATGCCGGCGCCGAATTTCAGCTCCGGCTCGCCGAAGAAAGCGTCGTCGGCGGCGATCGTCAGGTCGCAGGCCAGCGCCAGCTCGCACGCGCCGGCGAGGCAGGCTCCGCGCACCGCGGCAATGGTCGGCTTCGGGCAGTGCCAGAAGCGCATCACGGTGTCGAAGTCCTTGCGCAGGATGGGTTCCCACTCGGCGATGCCCGTCGGGCGCCGCTCCATCTGCTCCTTGAGGTCGAAGCCGGAGGAGAACGCAGCGCCGGCGCCCTGCACGACGATGGCGCGGACCGTCGCATCCTGTTCGGCGTCATCGAGGGCCGCGCCGATCTCGCCCAGCATGGCTCCGTTCAGCGCGTTGGCGCGCTCGGGGCGGTTGAGCGTGATGCGCGCCACGGCTCCGAGCTTCTCGAGGATGATGGTCGAATAGGTCATTTCTGTTGCCTCCCTGGGGCGGTGGGTCTGCCCCGCGTTCTCCGCATAGGCGTTGCGGACCTCGGCTCATCCGTGGCCTACTTGCAAGCTGGCGCCAACGCAGCCGTATCGCAGACCCGTGGGTTCGAGGGCAATCATGTCGTTCGAGTTCGGCATCTTTCACGAGTTTGCCCGATATGCGGGACAGACCGATGCAGAGGTATTTGCCCAATCCTTTGCCCAGGTCGACGCCGCCGAGCGCTTCGGGCTCGACGTGGTCTGGCTCGCCGAATTGCACTTCCTGCCGGAGCGATCGGTGGCCTCCGCGCCCCTCCTTCTCGCCAGTGCCATCGCGATGCGAACCCGTCGCTTGAAAATCGGCATTGCGGTGCAAGTGCTGCCGCTATGCCACCCGCTGCGATTGGCGGAGGAGGTGGCAACTCTCGATCACGTCAGTGGTGGGCGCCTCATCTTCGGCGTCGGTCGCAGCGGCTTTCCGCGCACCTACGAGGCCTATGGGGTGCCGTACGCGGAGAGCCGCGAGCGCTTCGCCGAGGTGCTCGAGATCCTCGAGCGTTCCTGGCGTGAGGAGCGCTTCACTTTCGAGGGGACCTTCTACAACTATCGCAATATCAAGATCGTCCCGCGGCCGTTGCAGAAGCCACATCCCCCGCTGCGCATCGCGGCTACGAGCGCCGACACCTATCCCACGATCGGCGCCATGGGCTTTCCCATTTTCGTTGCGGTGCGCCTCGGCACCATCGAGGAGCTGGGTCCCAACATAGCGGCCTATCGCGAGGCTTACCGGTCCGCCGGTCACGCGGGGCAAGGGGAAGTCTATCTGCGCGTGCCGATCTATGTCGGGGAAACAGAGGCCTCGGCCCGGGCCGACCCGGAGCACTCCATCATGCCGTTCTACAAGGCGCTCGGAGCTCAGCTCGAAGACTCGGCAACGCGGGCGGGGGCGCGCGCGAGCGAGCAACGCGTCGAGAGGGGACAGGCGCTGCAGACGATCAGCTACGAAGACGTATTACGCGACAAGGTGATCGTCGGGACGCCTGACTCGGTGACGAAACGGCTCCGGGAGCTGATCAGCAAGCTCGGTCTCAACGGCGTCCTGGCGGAGCCCAATTGCGGCGGTCTCATCGCAAATGAGAAGGTCATGCGCTCGCTGCAACTCATGTGCGAGCAGGTGGCGCCGCGGTTCCGGTAGGTGGGGAGCAGGATGGCAAGAGCATTTCTGGCGCTCGCATGCGCCATGCTGGCGGGCGGCGCGGCGGCCGAGATCGCGAAATGGTGGCCGATCATCAAGGCCGCGAACATCAGGATCGAGCAGGGCAAGTAGACGCTCATGGACCTCCTCATCCGCAATGCCCGTCTCGCCGACCGCGCATCCGATGACCTCATGGATATCGGGGTCGGCAACGGCCGCATCGTCGCCATCGCGCGCGGCCTGGTGGCCGACGCCCAGGTCTACGACGCCGAGGAACGGCTGGTGTGCCCAGGTCTCGTCGAGAGCCACATCCACCTCGACAAGTCGCGCATCATCGACCGCTGCGCGCCGCAGGAGCGTGCCACGCTCAGTCCGGTCAAGGGCGTCACACCGCTGAAGGCGAGCATGACCGTTGAGGACGTCTACAAGCGGGCGGCGCAGACGCTGGAGCAGTGCATCGTGCACGGCACCACGCGCGTGCGCACGCAGGTCGAGGTCGATCCCGGCATCGGCATGCGCGGCTTCGAGGCGGTGCAGGCGCTGATCGCCGACTACAAATGGGCGGTCGACATCGAGATGTGCGTGTTCCCCCAGGAGGGGCTGACCAACTATCCAGGGACGGACGAGCTTCTGGTGGAGGGGCTGAAGCGCGGCGCCAAGCTGATCGGCGGCGCGCCGCGCTACGACACCGACGCGGCCGCCCACATCGAGCGCATTTTCGCGCTTGCCCGCGAGTTCGACGTCGACATCGACATGCATCTCGACGTCGGCCACACGCCCGACGCCATGAATGTCCACCTCGTGCGCGAGCTGACCGAGAAATACAGGCGCGGCGGCCG
>VBAB01000494.1 GCA_005888525.1 Alphaproteobacteria bacterium | reverse complement strand
GCGCAGCAGCACGTATCCGGCCTCGCTGGCCCCGGCCTCGCATGCAGCCGTCAGGATGCGCTCGATCTCGCTGTCGTTGATGGCCGGGACGATCGGCGCGACCATGACCGCGACCGGTATGCCGGCGGCGCTGAGCGCCTTAATGGCCTCCAGACGTCGCGGCGGCGTCGCGGCCCTGGGCTCCATCTTGCGTGCGATCACGCGGTCGAGCGTGGTCACCGAGATGGCCACCTTGGCGAGCCCGCGACCCGCCATGCGTGCGAGGATATCGATGTCTCGCATGACCAGCGCCGACTTGGTGACGATGCCGACGGGGTGACCTGTCCGCTCGAGCACCTCCAGCACTGCGCGGGTGATGCGATGTTCGCGCTC
>VBAB01000493.1 GCA_005888525.1 Alphaproteobacteria bacterium | reverse complement strand
GTTGATGGACTGGTCGAAGCCGATATCCGGGCTGTCGTTGGTCGAGATGATGCTTTTTGCCGTCTCGCGGTGTACATCAGTCTTGAAGGGCTCGAGCTCGGCCAGGCTCTCCCAGCCGTCGTCGAATGCTTCGCGAAGCTCGCTCTCGAACCGTCCCGCCCGGTTCGATCGGGCGCCTCTACCCCGGCGCCGGTTCTCCTCGACTAATCTGCGAGGCTCCGCCTCGACCGGCGTGCGGTCCTCTGTTGTCGGTTCGTCTCCCACGCGGCCAAGCTCCTTCGGCTAGCACTCTCCCGCTTCTAGCAGGATCATCAGAACAAATAAAGAACAAAACGCGCGTACGTTTTGGATGCGCCAAGCAGCCGGCTCTATAGTGAGCCCCAATTGGAGACTGCAGGCGGCGGCCATGATCTCTGTCGTAATCCCTACCTTGAATGCGGAGGCGACGCTGGGGCAGACCCTGGCGGCGCTGGTGTCCGCCGCGGTCGACGGCCTCGTCCGCGAGGTGATCGTCGTCGATGGCGGCTCCAGCGACCGAACGGCCGAAATCGTGGACCAGGCCGGGGCCAATCTGGTGCGTGGCAGCGGCGGCAGGGGTCACCAGCTCGCTGCCGGCGCCGCGCAGGCGCGCTTCCCCTGGCTCCTGTTCCTGCACGCAGACACCACGCTTGCACCCGGTTGGGAGCACGACGCCAGTGTCTTCATGGAGCGCGTCGATATGGGCGGGCGGCCGCTCGCCGCCGCAGCCTTCCGCTTCGCGCTCGACGATGCGGGAGCGCGGCCGCGCGTGCTCGAGTGGCTGGTTGCGCTGCGCTGTGCGGTCCTGCGCCTTCCTTACGGCGATCAGGGCCTGCTGATCCCGAAGCGACTGTACGACGATGTCGGTGGCTATCGCCCGCTTGCGCTGATGGAGGACGTCGATTTGGTGCAGCGGCTCGGGCGGCGGCGCACTATCATGTTGCGGTCACATGCGGTGACGAGCGCCGAGCGCTTCCGTCGCGAGGGCTACGCGCGCCGCTCCGCCCGCAACCTGCTTTGCCTCGCGCTACACACGCTGCGCGTGCCCGCCCACGTGATCAGCCGCATCTACGGATGATCTGCCTGCCGCGGTGCAGCATCAATTCTCCGTGACAAAGGATGGCAGACGCGCCGCGACCGTCTATCGATAGTCGACGTTTCCGTCAGTTGGGCACTTGGTCTCGGGAGTGGCAGATATGCATGGCATTTCACGACGTGGCTTGCTTACCGGCGCGGTTGCGACAGGCGCAGCCCTGCTCGATCCGCTCGGCGGACGTTCCCCGGCACGCGCGGCAGCTCCGGCCGCCGGCAAGCAGGCTGCAGGCTGGTATCGCTACAAAGTCGGCAGCATCGAGGTGACGGCTGTCACGGATGGCGCGCGCACATTCCCTCTGCCCGACACCTTCGTGAAGAACGCCCCGAAGGATGCGGTCAGCGCTTCAATCGTCGCCGGCTACGGAGAAAAGGACAAGGTGACGGCGCCGTTCACGCCAGTCGTCGTGAATACCGGCGGCAAGCTGGTCGTGATCGATACCGGCAACGGACCGGCCCAATTCGAGGCAACCAAGGGTGCGGTCGGCCAGTTCCACACCAATCTCGCCGCCGCCGGCATCGACCGGGGTACAGTCGATACGGTGATCCTCTCGCACTTCCACGGCGATCACATCAACGGCCTGCTCACGGCCGACAGCAAGGCAGCGTTCCCGAACGCGGAGATCATGGTGCCGGCGACCGAATGGAAGTACTGGTCGGATGACGGCGAAATGAGCAAGGCGGCTGCGAGCAGCCCGCTGGAAGGCAACTTCAAGAACATCCGCAGGGTGTTCGGCGCGCTGGGCAACAAGGTGACGCAGTACGACGCGGGCAAGGAACTCGTATCCGGCATCACCTCGGTTGCGACCCCCGGACACACGCCGGGTCATACGTCGCACATCGTCGCCTCAGGTGATGCCAAGGTGCTGGTGCAGGCCGACGTCACCGCAGCCGTCGGGGAGTTGTTTGTGCGCAACCCCGGCTGGCATGCCGTGTTCGATATGGACGGTGCCATGGCAGAGGCGACCCGGCGCAAGACTTATGACATGGCTGCCACCGATCGGCTGCTGATCCAGGGCTTCCATTTCCCCTTCCCCGCGCTCGGCTACGTCGAGAAGAACGGCGCGAGCTATCGCCTCGTGCCGGCGTTCTGGAACCCGGTGCTCTGATCTTCGGGACTGAGAAACAACGGGCGCCGCGCAAACGTGCGGCGCCTTTTCGCTGCCGGCTGGTCGTGATGGCGAAGATGCCGGTGGCGGGCGGCGCCAAGACGCGGCTGGCGCGCGAGATCGGCGTTGCTGCCGCGACCCGCTTCGCCAGACAGGCAACCGCAGCCCTGCTGCAGCGCGTGGCGCACGACCGGCGCTGGCACACGATCCTGGCGGTTTCCCCGGATGCAGGTTTGGCGAGCCGCTGCTGGCCGCGCGGCGTTGCCCGCATCGGGCAGGGTCGCGGCGACCTCGGCCGGCGCATGCAGCGCATCATGGAGCGCATGCCGCCGGGTCCCGTGGTGATCGTCGGCACGGACGTCCCGGGCATCCAGCCTGCCCATATCGCTGAAGCGTTCCGCCGACTCGGCCGCCACGATGCCGTGTTTGGGCCGGCCACCGATGGCGGCTACTGGCTCGTCGGCCTGAAGCGGCGTCCGCGGCTGCTCCACGCGTTCGCCAACGTGCGCTGGTCGAGCCGGCATGCGCGCGCCGATACGCTGGCCAACCTCGCGGGCCGCTCGGTGGCTTTCGTCACGACGCTCGCAGATGTGGACGACGCGCACGGCTTCGATGCAAAC
>VBAB01000492.1 GCA_005888525.1 Alphaproteobacteria bacterium | reverse complement strand
CCTGTGGTGGCTGAAGGTGATCTGCGCAACGCGCTACGAGGTGCGTGGCCATGAGAAGCTGCCCAAGGGCGCCTGCCTGGTGGCGTCCAAGCACCAGTCGGCCTGGGACAGCTTCGCGCTGATCCCCGTGTTCCGCGATCCCGCCATGGTGATGAAAGTGGAGCTGGGGTGGATCCCGCTCTACGGCTGGTTCTCCCACAAGTTCCAGCACATCTTCGTCAAGCGCGACAAGGGCCCCAGCGCGCTGAAGGGCCTCATCCGCGACGCGCGGCGTTGCGCCGGCCAGGGACGCGAGATCGTGATCTTTCCCGAGGGCACGCGCAGGCCGCCGGGCGCTCCGCCCGACTACAAGCCGGGCTTCGTGGCGCTCTACGAGGGGCTCGCCCTGCCCTGCGTGCCGGTGGCCCTCAACTCGGGCCTGTTTTGGCCGCGCCGCAGCATCGTACGCTACCCGGGCACCATCGTGATCGAGGTCCTCGACCCCATTCCACCGGGACTGCCACGGGCACAAGCACGCGCCCTGATCCAGGAGCGCATCGAGGCCGCTTGCGACCGCCTGGTCGCGGAAGCGCGCGCCACCCCCAATCCGCCGCCGCTGCCGGTCGAAGGTGCTAGCCCCGCACATGCCCGATCATGAGCTGAGGAGGTCTTGCAGCCTGTAAACACGCATGTGCCATGCGGACGTCCGCTTTCAGCCCGTTCCAGTCGGACGCCGGGAGAGACAGGGTGAGTTTTGACCCGAAGCGATCATTCGTTCTGCAGGGCTTGGGAAGGATCGTCGAGGATACACGGGCCGTGCGATACTGCGCCACGGTTCGGTGCTGCTCGTGAGGTGCTATCCTTTCTACAAGGAGCTGAAGCACCATGACGGAGCGCAAGCCTCCAGGAACGAGCTGGGAGACGTGGATCGACGAGCAGATCCGTGTCGCTAGGGAACAGGGCGCCTTCGACAACCTGCCGGGGGCCGGAAAGCCCCTTCCCGATCTCGATCAGGAATACGACCTAGCGGTCTGGGTGAAGCAGCTAGTACATCGCGAGCAGCTCTCGATCCTGCCGCCATCGCTAGAGCTGCTGCGCAAGGTGGAGAAGGAACTTGCCGCGATCGATAAGCTCCACGACGAGGCGACCGTCCGTCGTCGGGTCGCCGCGCTGAACGCCGAGATCGCCAAGGTCAACGCGACCGTGATAGAGGGGCCGCCGACGCGCCTCAGCACGCTCGACGTCGATAAGGTCGTGGCGCGTTGGCGGCGGACCCGCCCCGCCAATTCTCGCGGTAGCTCTCCTGCCTCACAGCCTCCCCAAAGCGACGCGAAGCTTTAATATTAAATCAGCAGTTGGGGCGTCAGCCCTAACCGCTTTGCCCAACGTCCGGCTCTGGCACGAACTCCCGTTCGCGGCACTGCAGAAAATCCGTCTGCTTTCTGAGGTACTTCTGCCGTGGCCACGAGGCGTGAGACGCGAACTGTTGACCATTAAGAGACATGCTCGCGTGCAAGGAGTCCTCAGGGCTGTCGGGTTGCCGACCGGTGCCGACCGAAGTTAGGCGCGCTGCGGTGGGTAGCTACGCTGTGTGGGCGTCATTTCACGCCGCCGGCGTATCGCCGGTTGGCTTCCTCGAAGAGCTGGCGCGCACGCTCCCCATCCGAGCGTTGCTCGTGAAGCGTCTCGGGGTCCCATTCACTACGGTGGGCAGCGAAGAAGTCGCCTCCATAAACATGGATCGCAGCCGTGAACGCAACGGCAATCAGAGAGCGAGGCGGCCGGCGAATGGCCGGCACGATGGCGCACAAATGCAGCGGCAGAATGGATAGGCCGTTATGCGCACCGCAAGTATGAGCGGTCCCTGGGGCTTGCGCGGGAAGCCCAGCGCAACGGCGATGCGATCGAGATGGAGAACTGTCACCAGCATACCGAGCACTCCTTCAGAGCGATGAACGATCGAGGATAGACGTGTCGTGCCGCGCGCCATTCACGTGCTTGCTGTTGATGTTTCCGACTGGATCGTGAAAGAAGAGGGCGGCCGAGAACTCGGCCATTACCCCTCAAGAGAGGCCGCGCAAGCGGTGGCATACAAAGTCGCTCGCAAGCGCAAGGTGGAAGTGCTGATTCACGATCGCGGCGGGAAACTCGAGAAGCGGTTGCGGCCTTCGAAGGGCTGGATCAGCAGGCTGTTTGGAAGGGGATAATGCCGTCGGAGGCCGAAGAGGGACAGAAGAGCGGAATGACGGACGCGTGTCCTGCCTGCGGGGGATCGGTCGGATGCGGCATGGGCGAAGCCACGTGCTGGTGCTTGGCGCTTCCGCATGCAATGCCGATGCCATCGAGCAACAATGGAACAATCGGAGCCGGTACCACGACATCACCGCGGCCTAGACCGGTATCCACCACAGCTGTCGTTTGCCAAGTCGGTCGCCGGTGCCGCGTAGAAACGCAATGCGTGGCGTGAGAAGTCTCCATTCGATCTGCGGAACCTAGTCCGTCATTGACCGTTTAAGCTCAGCATTCGCTCGGAATCTCCGGCCGACTTCGTCGGAATACGTACCCAGCAGGAATTCTATCCAGTAAGGGCAGTAAATGAGGGTCTCAGAAGCGTTGAGTGAGGCTCCGTCATCAGGCGTCGGTCAACCTGTATCATCCAACTTTCTAGCTAGTATCGCCGGGCGCCTATCCAGCATCGGCCAGGCGATTCTCGCCTTCGGTCAAGATGACACTCGTTTTCGCGAAGTCATTGAAGCACTCCCAGCGGCGATCTACACAACCGACAAGGACGGCCGCATCACCTTCTACAACGAGGCTGCCGAGTTGATGTGGGGCCGCAAGCCGACATTGGGCGACGATCAGTGGTGCGGATCTTGGAAGCTTTACTGGCCGGACGGCACCATGCTGCCGCACGATGAGTGCCCAATGGCGATCGCGTTGAAGACAGGCAAGCCAGTCCGTGGCGTGGAAGCTGTTGCCGAGCGACCGGATGGGACGCGTGTCCCTTTTGCTCCATATCCGACACCGATCTTCGATGCGTCGGGTGAATTGGCTGGCGCCGTCAATATGCTGGTGGATCTGACCCACCGCAAACTGGCGGAGGAGAATGCGCAGCGCCTCGCGGCGATCGTCACGTCTTCTGATGACGCGATCATTAGCAAAGACCTCAACGGCATCATCAAAAGTTGGAACAGGGGTGCCGAGCGGCTATTCGGCTACAATTCTGAAGAGGCGATTGGAAGACCAGTGACGCTTCTCATCCCACCCGAGCGCCTGGACGAGGAGCCTTCCATCTTGGAGCGTCTTCGGCGTGGCGAGCGCATCGATCATTACGAAACCGTTCGCCGACGCAAGGACGGCAGTCTGGTTGACATTTCGCTGACCGTATCTCCCATCGTGAGTGCCGATGGCAGGATCATCGGTGCATCAAAGATTGCGCGGGACATCACCGAGCGGAAACGGGCCCAAGAGCAGCAAAAAGTTCTGCTCGCTGAGATTATGCATCGTGTCAAGAATACCCTGGCGACCGTGCAGGCGATCGCAAGCCAGACGTTGCGGCGAGCACCCGCCGATGAACAAGGCGCGTTCACGGCACGGCTTCACGCCCTTAGCAAGGCGCACGATCTCCTGACAAGCGACAAATGGGATCGCGCACCATTGCGAGCCGTGGTTGGCGCCGCAGTCGAGCCATTCGAAAAAGAGCGGTTCACCCTTGAGGGCCCGGAGAGCTGGTTCAATGCCAGCATGTCCTTGCAGGTGACGCTCGCCCTACACGAGCTTGCGACGAACGCCGCAAAGTACGGCGCACTGCACAACAGAAGTGGTCAAGTCCACCTAACGTGGGAGTTGCTGGACGTCGGCCGCTTGAAACTTTGCTGGAGAGAGACTGGTGGCCCGACAGTTAGGCCGCCGGAGCATAAGGGGTTCGGGTCAATTCTCATCGAGCATACGTTCGAGGAGGTCCACT
>VBAB01000491.1 GCA_005888525.1 Alphaproteobacteria bacterium | reverse complement strand
ATCGCCATCGCCGCCGACCATGCCGCCGACGGGCATGGCCGGCCGGTGTTCGCGCTCGACGACATTGCCGGCATCGCCGACTTTGTCGCGGGCTCGATCGGGCTGGCGGCCAAGCCGCCCGCGAAGTCGTGAGCGATGCGATTGCGCGCCATCCTCCTCCACCTGATCGTTGCGACCACCCTGGGGGTCGCTGCCGTGGCGCAGGGGAAGAAGCCGCCACTGCCGCCCGGCCGCGATCCCGGCGGTGTGGCCATCGCCCTCGTCACCACGGGCATCGACTACACGGTGCCGGAGGTGGCGCAGCGCCTGGCCCGGGACGGTGAAGGCGAGCTGATCGGCTGGGACCTGGTAGACCAGGATCGCAAACCGTTCGACGGGAGCAAAGGCGGCACGCGCGCCGAGTGGGGCGGCGATGGCACGCTGATCGCCAGCGTGCTGTCGGGCGGGCGCGGGGTGCGGCTGGTGCCGGTCCGCGTCGATCCCAGGGATGCAGCCTCGTTGGCGCGTGCCATCGTGTTCGTGGCGCAGACGCCGGCGCGCGTCGTGGTGCTAGCGATGTGGGGTACGACGCGCCAGGACTGGGAGCCCTTGCGCCAGGCGGCCATGCGCTTCAAGGACGTGCTCGTCATCGTGCCGGCGGGAAAGGGCGCGGAGGCGATCTATCCGGCGGCGCTCGGCCTGGACAATGTCGTGGCCGTCGAGCAGGGGACGGCGGGTGTCGACGCCGCAGGGTTCGGCGGCCGGGTGCAGCGCATCTCGGGTGCGCCGTTGGCCGTGGCGGCAGCCGGGAAGGCGGCGGCGGATCTGCTGGCACGTGAGCCCCTGCTCGACGTCGGCGTGCTCAAGCGCCAGCTCAGCGAAGCCGGTGGCGGCGCGATGTGGCAGGTGCAGCGATGACAACGCAACGCTCAATCCAATCAGCGCAGGAGGAGCGAGATGAATGATATGAATCGCAAGCAGCGCCGCGCGGCCCGCACCGAGGGTCATCTCGATTCTGCCGCGTTCCTGAAGCTGGCCGATAAGTTCATCGACGTTGCCAACCAGCAGAACAAGCGTGTGAACGCGACGCAGGTGCACCTCGCCTGCCTATACGCCTCTGCCCGGTACAGCGCCTACGTCGCGAACACGATCCTCGGCGTGCCGAACCACGAGGACTTCGTGCGGGAGATGACGGCCAAGTACCAGGAGATGTTGCGCCAGCATCTCGCCGACCCGTCACTGGCCAAGCCGGCTCAAACTTGAGCTCGGGCGCATCGAGCGGCGCCATCGGGAGCCGATTTTTTGCGCTGGATTGCGTCCCGCTCGCTCACTTGTGTCTTGCTTCCCGTGCAAACCTGGCTCATATAGCCTCGCAGCCGGTGCGCCCCATAGTGGGGTGCGCCTCAAGATTTGCGGTTTAGCTGCTTGCCCACCAGGGGCGGTTTGCCTTCCCCACATCTGAGCTGCCGGGCCGTGCGTGCGGCCCTCTTTTGACCGGCCTAACCACGCACTATCGGGAAAGGAACTCCCCACATGCGCGTCACAGGTGTCGTGAAATTCTTCAACACTGCCAAGGGCTTCGGATTCATCACGCCGGAGAGCGGCGGCAAGGACGTGTTCGTCCACGCCACCGCGCTCGAGGCTGCCGGCATCCGCTCGCTCAACGAGGGCGACAAGGTCAGCTTCGTCCTCGAGGACGACCGCCGCGGCCGCGGCAAGCAGGCAGGCCAGCTGCAAAAGGCCTGAAGCTGCGGGGAAGTGATTCGATGCGAATGAACGAAGGCGCTCTTTGCGAGACCGCAAGGGCGCCTTCGCTGCTTGTGCGGAGTGCGTGCAATTTCAAACCACAAGTTCAGGGTTGGTGAGACCGTCGAGTTCAAACCCGGGCGCATGGGCTTTCCGGCTGCCAGCCGGGAGTGCACCATCGTGCGGCTGCTGCCGATCGAAGGTGGCAACAATCTCTACCGCATCAAGTGCGTGACCGAGGCGTTCGAGCGCGTGGTTCCAGAGGCGCAGCTCGCCGAGCGAGCCTGACGCAGCCGGCGGCGCTCACGCGATCCGCTGTCCCGTCTTCTTCCAGTCGCTGAGGAACTGCTCGAGGCCTTTGTCGGTCAGCGGATGGCTGACCAGGGCCCGCAGCACCGCGGGCGGAACGGTGACCACGTCGGCACCGATCATGGCGGCCTGCTTCACGTGCAGCACGTTGCGGATGGAGGCGGCGAGGATCTGCGTCTCCAGCTCCGGGTAGTTGTCGTAGATGGTGCGGATCTCGCGCACCAGGTCCATGCCGTCGGCGCCGGTGTCGTCGAGACGGCCGACGAAGGGCGAGATGAAGGTGGCGCCGGCCTTGGCCGCCAGCAGCGCCTGGTTTGCCGAGAAGCACAGCGTCACGTTGACCATGGTGCCTTCCCCGGACAGCGTCCGGCAGGCTTTCAGCCCATCCCACGTCAGCGGCACCTTGACGGTCACGTTTTTGGCGATCCTGGCGAGTGTGCGTCCCTCCTTGAGCATGCCATCCAGGTCGGTCGCGGCAACCTCGGCGCTCACCGGCCCGGGTATGGCCGCGCAGATTTCGGCGATGATCTCCTTGAAGTCGCGTTTCGCCTTGGCCACCAGTGACGGGTTGGTGGTGACGCCGTCGAGGAGCCCGGTCGCCGCCAGCTCCTTGATCTCGGCCACGTCCGCGGTGTCGACGAAGAATTTCATGGGCCTCTCTCCGCAATTTGCTACGGCTGGATCATCGCACGAGAACATAACTTAGCACGTCCCCGCCGCG
>VBAB01000490.1 GCA_005888525.1 Alphaproteobacteria bacterium | reverse complement strand
CGCCCTTCGCGCG
Source organism: Alphaproteobacteria bacterium (assembly GCA_005888525.1). Taxonomy (GTDB): domain Bacteria; phylum Pseudomonadota; class Alphaproteobacteria; order Rhizobiales; family Hyphomicrobiaceae; genus AWTP1-13. Next base: position 5,488 of record VBAB01000490.1, on the reverse strand, counting down.
GCATCGTCGAGCGGAAGAGCCGGTTCGGCAGGTGGGCGCCGCACGGAGGCATCGCCGAGGTAGGCGAACTCCTCGTTGCCGCGTGCCCCGCAATAGCAGCAGTCGATGCGCATTGATCCGCCTTCAGTGCAGGTTGGGCTGGGCGCCCGCACCCTTTTCGTCGATGAGGTGCCCTGTGGCAAAGCGGTCGAGCCGATAGGCTGCATTCAGGGTGTGTGGCTCGTCGCGGGCGATGGTATGGGCGAAGCACCATCCCGAGGCCGGCGTCGCCTTGAAGCCGCCGTAGCACCAGCCCGCATTCAGGTAGAGCCCTTCGATCGGCGTCTTATCGATGATGGGCGAGCCATCCATCGACATATCCATGAGGCCGCCCCAGCTGCGCAACAGCCGCAGCCTGCCAATCATGGGCATCAGCGCCATGCCGCTCTCGCACACGTCCTCCACCGCCGGGAGATTGCCGCGCTGGGCGTATGAGTTGTAGCCGTCGATGTCGCCGCCGAACACCAGCCCGCCCTTGTCGGACTGGCTGATGTAGAAGTGGCCGGCACCGAACGTGATCACCGTGTCGATGAGCGGCTTGATGCCCTCCGAGACGAACGCCTGCAGCACGTGGCTTTCGATCGGCAGCCTGAGGCCCGCAAGCGCGGCGACGCGCGAGGAGTTGCCGGCGCAGGCGAGTCCCACCTTGCCGGCGCGCACGAAGCCCTTCGCTGTATCCAGCCCGACCACGCGCCCACCCTCCAGGCGGATGCCGGTGACCTCGCAGTTCTGCACGATGTCGACGCCGCGCTGGTCCGCCGCGCGCGCATAGCCCCAGGCCACGGCGTCGTGGCGCACGGTTCCGCCGCGCCGCTGCATGAGGCCGCCCTGGATCGGAAAGCGCGCATTGTCGAAGTCCAGATACGGTACGAGGGCTTTCACCTGCTCGCGGTCCAGTAGATCGGCGTCGACCCCGTGCAGCCGCATAGCGTTGCCACGGCGGGCGTAGGCGTCGCGCTGGACATCCGAATGATAGAGGTTGAGCACGCCGCGCTGGCTCACCATGGCGTTGTAGTTGAGATCCTGCTCTAGCCCTTCCCACAGCTTCATCGACCATTCGTAGAAGGGGATGTTGCCGGGGAGCAGGTAGTTGGAGCGGATGATGGTGGTGTTGCGCCCGACGTTGCCGCTGCCGAGCCAGCCCTTCTCCAGCACTGCAACGTTGGTGAGGCCATGCTCCTTGGCAAGGTAGAACGCGGTCGCGAGCCCGTGTCCCCCGCCGCCGACGATGACGATGTCGTAGGCCGGCTTCAGCTCGGCGTCGCGCCAGACGGGCTTCCAGCCCGTATTGCCCTGCAGCGCCTGCGAGAGGACTGACAAGATGGAATAGCGCATCGTCGATCCTTCAGCTCTCACCTGTCATCCCGGCCGGAGCGCGCAGGCTAGCCTGAGCGCGGAGAGCCGGGACCCAGGGCCACATTGATACCGGCCTCGCCGTCGCCCTGGGTCCCGGATATTTCGCTGACGCGAAATTCCGGGATGACATCTATCAGCAGTCGAGCGTCGTGCGACGTTCCCAGTCGGTCAGATGTGCGGCGTAGTCGTTCCAGTCGGCCTGCCTGAGCTTGATGTAGGATGCAACTACGTCCTCCCCGAAGCTGCTCTTCAACACGCTCGAGCGGTCGAGCGCGCGCAGTGCGTCGAGCAGGTTCAGCGGCAGCCGCTTGGCATCCTTCACCGTGTGGCCTTCCGCGTACATGTCGATGTCGAGGCGCGCACCCGGATCGCGCTTGTGCCTGAGGCCGTCGAGCCCCGCCGCCAACACGCCCGCCTGCAGAAGATAGGGATTGGCGGCGCCATCGGCGAGGCGCAACTCGAACCGGCCGGCATCGGGGATACGGATCATGTGCGTGCGGTTGTTGCCGCCGTAGGTAACGGTATTGGGCGACCAGGTTGCGCCCGAGGTCGTGCGCGGGGCGTTGATGCGCTTGTAGGAGTTGACGGTCGGGTTGGTGATGGCGGCAAGCGCATCGGCCGAGTGCATCAGCCCGCCGATGAAATGATAGGCCTCCTGCGACAACCCGAGCTTGCCCTTTGCATCCTCGAACGCATTCTTGGCCGTGCCCGTGTTCCACAGCGAGACGTGGGCGTGGCAGCCGTTGCCGGTGAGGTTCAGGAACGGCTTGGGCATGAAGGTGGCGCGCAGCCCGTGCTTCTCGGCGATCGACTTCACCATGAACTTGAAGAAGGCGTGCTTGTCGGCCGTCTTGAGGCAGGTGTCGTACTCCCAGTTCATCTCGAACTGGCCGTTGGCGTCCTCGTGGTCGTTCTGATAGGGGTTCCAGCCGAGCGCGATCATGCCGTCGCAGATTTCCTTGATCACCTCGTAGCGTCGCATCAAGGCCTGCTGGTCGTAGCAGGGCTTGGCTTGCGTGTCGGCACCGTCGGAGATGGACGAGCCGTCGGGCGCGATCAGAAAGTATTCGCACTCGACACCCGTCTTCATCTCGTAGCCGTCTTCGGCCGCAGCCTCGACGACGCGCTTCAAGACCTGGCGGGGGTTCTGCGCGAGCGGCTTGCCGTCCATCACCAGATCGCCGGTGACCCAGGCGATCTCGGACTTCCAGGGCAGCTGGATCAATGTGTCGGGATCGGGCATCACCAGCATGTCGGGATGGGCCGGTGTGAGGTCCAGCCACGCGGCAAAGCCGGCGAAGCCGGCACCGGCCTTGGCGACCGTGTCGATGGCAGTCGCCGGCACGATCTTCGCCCGCATGGTGCCGAACAGATCGACAAACGCGATCAGGAAATACTTGACACCCTTGTCCTTGGCGTACGCCCCCAGCGATTGCATCCCGTCACTCCCACCACCAACGTTGTCATCCCGGGCCTTGTGCCCGGGATCCAGCTATCCGCAGATTCCGGAGCTCGTAGTTGGATGGATCCCGGCGAAAAGCGCCGCGATGACACCCTAGCCTCTACCTCGCCCCGGAATCCAGTCGGTGCCGGCCAGCGGCACTTGCGCCATGGCGGCGGCTTCAACGGTGAGAGCCACCAGGTCTTCCGGCTCCAGGTTGTGCACGTGGCTCTTGCCGTTGGCCCGCGCGATGGTCTGGCATTCGAGGGTGAGAACAGCGAGATAGTTGGCAAGCCGCTTGCCGGCCTCGATGGGGTCGAGGCGCTGGGTGAGGGCCGGGTCCTGCGTGGTGATGCCGGCGGGGTCCTTGCCTTCGTGCCAGTCGTCGTAGCAGCCCGCCGTGGTGCCGAGCTTGCGATACTCGGCCTCCCAGCGCGGGTGGTTGTCGCCGAGCGCAATGAGCGCGGCGGTGCCGATCGACACGGCGTCCGCACCCAACGCCAGCGCCTTGGCCACGTCGGCGCCGCTGCGGATGCCGCCGGAGACGATCAGCTGCACCTTGCGATGCATGTCGAGCTCCTGCAGGGCGCGCACGGCGGGGCGGATCGCCGCCAGCGTGGGGATGCCGCAGTGCTCGATGAATACGTCCTGGGTGGCGGCCGTGCCTCCCTGCATGCCGTCGAGCACGACCACGTCGGCGCCGGCCTTCACCGCTAGCGCCGTATCATAGTAGGGCCGCGCGGCGCCGACCTTGACGTAGATGGGCTTCTCCCAATCGGTGATCTCGCGCAGCTCCTCGATCTTGATCTGCAGATCGTCGGGGCCGGTCCAGTCCGGGTGGCGGCAGGCAGAGCGCTGGTCGATACCGGCCGGCAGCGTGCGCATCCGGGCGACGCGCTCGGAGATTTTCTGGCCCAGCAGCATGCCTCCGCCGCCCGGCTTGGCGCCCTGCCCGACCACGACCTCGATGGCGTCGGCCCTGCGCAGCTGATCCGGCTCCATGCCATAGCGGGAGGGGAGCACCTGGTAGACGAGCAACGAGGAATGCTGGCGCTCCTCCCGCGTCATGCCGCCGTCCCCCGTGGTGGTGGACGTACCCGCCGCAGAGGCACCGCGACCGAGCGCCTCCTTGGCCGGCGCCGACAGCGACCCGAAGCTCATGCCTGCAATGGTAATCGGGATCTTCAGCGTGATCGGCTTCTTGGCGAAGCGGGTACCCAGCGTCACGTCGGTAGCGCACTTCTCCCGGTAGCCCTCCAGGGGATATCGGCTGATGGAGGCGCCGAGGAACAGCAGATCGTCGAAATGCGGCAACTGCCGCTTAGCCCCGAAGCCGCGGATGTCGTAGATGCCCGTCGCGGCGGCGCGGTGGATCTCGGCAATTGCGTACTTGTCGAAGATCGCCGAGGAGCGCCGTGGCGTGTGCACCCATCGATCGTTGCGGCGGCTCATCAATAGGACCCCAGGTTGTCGATGTGGAAGTTATAGAGCGCCCGCGCCGAGCCGTAGCGGCGGAAGTCCGAGACATCCAGCCCCCCGCCGACACCCGCCGCATCGAGCAGCCTGCGCAGGGCCGCCTTGTGCCCGTCGCGCATGTCCTTGACGACGCAATCGGCGCCCAGGCTCCCGACCTGTCCGCGCACATAGAGCCGCGCCTCGTAGATCGAATCGCCCAGCGCGTCTCCCGCATCTCCGAGCACGACGAGGGTTCCGGCCTGCGCCATGAAGGCCGACATGTGCCCGACCGATCCCTTGACGACGATCTCGAGGCCCCGGAGCGAGATGCCGCAGCGCGAGGATGCATTGCCGTCGACGATCAGGAGGCCGCCGCAACCGGTGGCGCCGGCCGACTGCGAAACGTCACCCTTCACGTGCACGCGGCCCGACATCATGTTCTCGGCCACGCCGGTGCCGGCGTTGCCGTTGATCATGACGGAAGCACGCTTGTTCATGCCGGCGCAGTAGTAGCCGACATGGCCGTCGATCGTGACGTTGAAATCGCCATCGAGACCCGCGGCGATGGCGTGCAGCCCGCGCGGGTTCTGGATGAGGAAGTCTCCACCGTCGGCATCGTGCAGCAACTGGTTGATCTCCCTCACCGAGAGATGCGCGAGGTCGAGCGTGGAGTTGCGCACCGGTTGGGTGCCGACCTTCGCCGCAGTGGACTTGCGCGCCATGTCAGGAGCTCCGGCTCCAGGCGTATACGGTCGCCGGCTGCGGCTCCCAGATCCGCGCCACCTCCACGCCAGGCAGCGGTGCCAGGGCGCGGAACTCCGTTCCGAAGGCGACCCAGTCGTCGGTCTCGGCCATGACGGCGGGCTTACAGGCGACGGGATCGCGCAGCACTGCGAAGCCGTCGCGCGTGCCGACGACGAACGTGTAGAACCCGTCGAGGTCGTACAGCGAGCGGTTCAGCGCCTGCTTCAGGTTGTCGCCCTCACGCGTGCGCCACGTGAGGTAGGCGGCAGCGACCTCGCTGTCGTTGTCGGTCTGGAACCGCTCGCCGTGACGCACGAGAGTTTCGCGCAGGCGGTTGTGGTTCGACAGCGAGCCGTTGTGCACGAGGCAGGTGTCCTCCCCCGTCGAGAACGGATGGGAGCCCGCGATCGTCACCGCCGACTCGGTGGCCATGCGGGTGTGGCCGATGGCGTG
>VBAB01000489.1 GCA_005888525.1 Alphaproteobacteria bacterium | reverse complement strand
GTGGGTGGGGAAAGGGCTTACTAGGCAATGCCGAGTGGTTGGAACCTCGGAACCCTCCGCACGAGGATGGGTCTGGGGCCAATGGCGGCGATCGACGCGCTGGCCGCGTGGCGCGGCTCGAAGCTCGGACTGCGTGCGCACCTCGTCATCTTCGGCCTGGCAATCGTCGTGCCGGTCCTGCTCTACAGCGCGTTCCTTCTCCACCGATACACGCAGTCCGTGCACGCCTCCAACGAGCGTCGCGCGCTCGAGATTGCGCGGGCACTGAGCGCCGACATCGATCGCGAGATCACCGCCATCGTCACCACGCTGGAGACGCTGGCCACCTCGCGGCCACTGATCTACGAGGACTACGCCGACTTCTATGCCCAGGCCAGGGAGGCACTCCGATCGAGGCCCTGGCATGTCGTTCTCATCGGCCCCAACCGCCAGCAGCTCGTCAACACGCGTATCCCCTGGGGCACGCCGTTGCCCGTCAGCTCTCTGGCCAACCCCGACCTGCTGCGCATCGCGCGGGAGACCCAGCAACCCTTCGTATCGGATCTCTTCCAGGGCACAATTGCCAAGCGACCGATTTTTTCCGTGAGCGTGCCGGTGCGGAAGGGGGAGGCAATTCCATACGTCCTGGTGATGTCCCTGGAACCCGATCGGCTGGTGGAGATCCTGACGGGCGAAAGCCTGCCGCCGGGCTGGCTCGCCGCCGTGTCGGACAGAAAGAACCTCAACATGGCGCGCACGCGCCTGGCCAAGGAGTTTCTCGGCCGGCCGATACCCGAAGAGTCGGTGCGGCTGTACGCCGGCCGGCCCGAGGGCGTAATCCAGACCACCGATTTCGAAAGCCAGCGCTCGCTGCACGCCTTTCATTGGTCGCGGCTCACGGGCTGGCGGGTGGCGACATGGGCGCCGCTGTCGCTGGTCGAGGGACAGCTGCGGCAAGCATGGACCTTGTTCTTCTGGTCCGGCGTGGCGCTGCTGTCGCTCTCCCTGCTCGTCGCCTTCGGCGTCGGCCGGCTGATGGCTGCGCCGATGGCCGAGCTCATGCATGCAGGCGCCGCGCTCGGCGAAGGCAAGCCCGTGTCCCCGATCGCTTCGACGCTGCGGGAGGCCGACGCACTTTCCCTCGTCCTCAGCAATGCGGCAAAGGAGCTCGATGCCAGGATGGGTGCGCAGGCGCATCTGGCTGCCATCGTCACGTCCTCGCCGAACGTCGTGGTGAGCCTCTCGCCCGCAGGCATCATCCGCACGTGGAATGCGGCGGCCACGAGCCTGTTCGGCTACGAGGAGACGGCAGTCATCGGCAGGCCCATGTCCATTCTCTCCTCAGAAGGGTCGAGCGGGGACATCGACAAGCTCAATGCCAGTGCCCGAGCCGGCTCCGTCGTGCATGAGGACGCCATGCTCCGGCACAAGGATGGCCGGCTCATCGACGTCTCGGTCAGCGTCGCTCCCATGTATGACGACGGCGGCAAGCTGGTCGGCATATCCGCGATCGTCAGCGACATCGGCGAGCGCAGAGCGCGTGAGCGGCACATCGAGTTCCTGATGCGCGAGCTCTCCCACCGCTCCAAGAACCTGCTCGCCGTGGTGCAGGCGATCTCCGGACAGACGGCGCGGCACAGCCCGAGCGTGGAGGAGTTCCAGACGCGCTTCTCCCAGCGCATCGCGGCCATGGCCCGTACCCAGGATCTCCTCGTCAGTCGCAACTGGAAGGGGGCGACCATGGCCGACCTCGTGCGCACGCAGCTGGCCCCGTTCGCGGAGGACGCGTCCTCGCGTATCGAGGCCTCAGGACCGCCGCTGCAGCTCGAGCCCACCGCCGTGCACAGCATCGCGCTGGCCCTGCATGAGCTTGCCACCAACGCCGCCAAGTACGGCGCGCTGTCCGTGCCCGACGGCCGCGTCGCCATCGATTGGGAGATCAGCGGGGCAGAGACGGCAGCGGGACGTTTCCGCATGCGCTGGCGCGAGAGCGGCGGCCCGCCGGTGACGCAGCCCGTCAAGAAGGGCTTCGGCCACGTCGTCATCGCGGAGATGGTGGCGAGCTCCTTGCGCGGACAAGTCACGCTCGACTATGCACAGGAGGGACTGCTCTGGGCGATCGACATGCCGTGCTCGAGCGTGATGGCGGAGGCTTGAGCTCGGGAGCTCCCTCCGCTACCGCCCTTGATAGGCCGGGGTGCGCACCACCAGCCCATCGAGCGCCTCGGTGACCTTGATCTGGCAGGAGAGGCGCGAGTTGGGCTTCACGTCGAAGGCGAAGTCGAGCTGATCCTCCTCCTCCTCGCTGCGCGTCCCCGTCTTCTCCAGCCACGCCTCGTCCACATAGACCATGCAGGTGGCACAGGTGCACGAGCCGCCGCATTCGGCGACGATGCCGGTCACGCCGCCCTTGAGCGCGCTCTCCATCACAGTTGAGCCGATCTCGGCCTCCACCGTATGGGTGGTGCCGTCGTGCTCGATGTAGGTGATTTTCGGCATGGGGGCGGTGGCTCGGTCCTGCTCAATGGAACATGCCGCTGCAATATATTGCACATTTCGCGGATGAACAGGGGCGGCCTGCCGCACCTTGACGGCTCGTCACCCACCGCTACTGGCTCATGTACCAGCCGCCGTTGGGCGATATGACCTGCCCGGTCATGAACTTGGCCTCGTCGCTGGCGAGATAGACCGCGGCCCAGGCGATGTCGTCGGTGTCTCCGAGCCGCTGCAGCGGCGTCTGCGACGCAATCCGCTGTCGCAATTTGCCAAGCGGCGCGGTCATATCGGTTTCGATCCAGCCGGGGGCGATGCTGTTGACGCGGATGTTGCGCGGGGCGATCTCGTGCGCCAGCGCGCGGGTGAAACCCAAGATCGCGGCCTTCGCCGTCGAGTAGGGCACGCTGCCCGGGCGGCCGAAGGTGCCCATTACGCTCGCCATGTTGATGATCGAGCCGGACATCTGCGGGTTCATGATCTTCAAGGCTTCGCGCGTGCAGAAGAAGGTGCCGTCGACGTGCACGCCCTGCATGCGGCGCCAGCCGGCGTCGGTGGTGTTCGCCGTGCCGTCGAGGAACGTCTCCACCGGTCCGCCGCGAGCGATCTCCTCGGCCTGCTTGAGGCGCAGCGCGACGATCTGCTCGCCATCGTTGCGGCCTTCGAGCCCGCTGATGCCTGCGTTGTTGACGAGGATATCCAGGCGTGGGGCGAGCTTGGCCACCTCGGTGAACATGGCGGCCACCGA
>VBAB01000488.1 GCA_005888525.1 Alphaproteobacteria bacterium | reverse complement strand
GCCGCCGTCCTCTGGTTCGAGCGAAGCGCGCACGAGCATGGCCACGATCCCGCGTGCGCCTGGTCGTCGAGCGGTGCGATCGGCTGGCCTCTCGAGCTGGACGCCGGCGGCGGGCCCGCGCGACGGACCATCACCGTCATCGCGCCTCGCCGCTATCGCATCGAGGGGGGCGCAGCGCCGGTCGAGTTGCAGATCGCTGCCACCGACGGGGTCCCCGGCATGCTGCGCGTGCAGCGCGACGGTCGCGAGGACAGGGCGGTCGGCGTATTCGCCGGCGACAGCCTGCACCTCAAGCTGGCCGACCGCGACCTCGCGGTGCGCGAGACGCTCTATGCGCCGCGCTCGGTCATGGGGGCCGGCGGTGCGTCGGAGACCGAGCTGCGTGCGCCCATGAACGGCAAGGTGGTCGCCGTGCTGGTGGCGGAGGGCGCGGCCGTGGACAAGGGCCAGCGGCTCGTCGTCGTCGAGGCCATGAAAATGCAGCATGAGATGACAGCCGGCTGTGCCGGCACCGTCGCGCGCCTCGCCGTCAAGCCCGGCGACCAGGTGGCCAACCGCCAGCTCCTCGTCGAGCTGAAACCGGGGTTGGGGTCAGACCCCTCGCTGCGACGTCCCGATGACATGGACCCACCTGCGCGAGGGGTCTGACCGGTCTGACCCCTGTAACCTTCAACCGGCCGTCATGAAGAGATAGAGCACGACACCGAACGCCCACGACAAGGCAAAGCCTGCCATGAAGCCGCGCACGTCGAAGACGCGGCGCTCGGGCGGCGGGCGCCGCCGCCGCCGCGGTGGTGGCGGGAGCACCGTAGTGCTGGCTGTCGACCCGCCGGCAGCATCCTGCTCGGCATGGAGCGGCAGGGGCAGGGGCGGGAGTGCGCGTGGTTGCTGCGGAGTCGACGCTGGTACGTCGCCCTCGCCCGAAGCTGAGGTAGGTTGAGAAGCGGCGGCGAGATGCGGCAGCTGGCTCTCCAGTTGCTGCTTGCGCTCCAGCAATCGCTTCAGGTTCTCCAGGGCTTCGGCGGCGACACTGGCGTCGGCCGCCAGCCTGACGGCGGCATCGAGCGCGTTGGTCAGAGGCTCAATGCTCTGCGCCGCCGTGGCCTCCTCGGGCGAACGTGCCATCGCTGGCGCGGCAGGCGTGTCGGCCAGGACGCCCTGCCGATCCTCGGTCGGCATGAAGACCGGCTCACCGTCGTCCGCGATCTCCGGGGCAGCGACGGCCGGGGGGGCAACGCTATCCGCCGGCGTGACGACCGCTACGCCCACATCGAGCACCGGCGGCATCGGCATGGGACTGAAGGCATCGAGCGGCTTGCGAGCTAGCGTGCGGCCGATTTCAGCGGATCGCGCATCGATCAGCGGTACCAGGGGCGCGGAGGCGCTGCTTTCGCCGACGGCCCCGACCGCATCGGTGGCCTGCGGCGCGGCGTCGCCGGCGCTCGCCGCGGCCGCGATCGCCAAGGCCTCCCCGAGCGAGCCCTCGGCGCCATTCAGCCGGCGGGCGGCGATCCCTTCCACGTCGCTCAGTCGCAAACCCTGCTGCAGTCCGGAAACAGGATCGTCGTCTCCGCCGTCGGCTGGCGGCACGGGCATGGGCGCCATCGCTGCCTCTTACGCAACTCGTGCAATCGCCAATGGCCGGCTTCCGCACGCCGGCGCATTCCCCGCGATCGAAATTATTTGGCACCCGCGCGGCCGACCGTGGTCGGCTGCCAACCCCGCAATGCGCCGGGCTCTTCCTGTCAGCTCTTGGCCAGACCGGTGATGCGATCGAGCAGGCGAGGCCGACGGCGCTTCTCTGGTATCTCGCCGGCTTTGGGCATTTCTGCGGCGGCGGGGGGAGCGGGGCCACTTTCGGCCGCTTCTTTTTTCCCGGCCGCGGCTCCGGCCGAGCCATTGGCATTGTGCCCATTGGCAGCGGCAGCGGGGGCCTCGATGCGTCGAGCTTCCGGCTCGAGCGTCGTCGGCGGGCGCGTCTCGGTCCTCTCCGCCGGCCTGCCGCCGGCGCGGACCTGGGCGACGCGATCGGCCAGGGTGCGTCGGTCATCGCCACGCACCGGACGCCGCACCTGACCCGGCGCCGTCGTCTGGCCGCCACCGATGCGGCGCATCTCGCCCATGAAATGTGCCGCCTGCCGGGCGAGCCGCTCGTGCGTCGCCGCGAGCTCGGCCCGCAGCTTGGCGATGGTCGCCGCCTGCTGGTCGGCCTGCGCCTGGGCGGAGCCCAGCCGCGCCCTCAGCGCGATGCGGCTGTCCTTCAACCCGCCGGCCTTGCCGTCCTGCTGCTCGAATGCGACGAGGGCCGCCTTGAGCCGGGCAATCTCGCCGGCCTGGTCCTCCGTGCGCGCCTTGAGCGCCCTGATCTCGCGCTCGAACGCGACATTGCTGCCCTCGCCCGGAGAAGCTGCAGCGCGCACCGCGCCGATCGCCGCCTCCGCCTCGGAAATGTCCCGCCGCGCCTTGTCCGTGTCGCTGTGGGCCTGCTGGGGGCTCGCGGAGTCGACGGGTGTGGTCAGCGCGAAGCCGTGCCCCGATCGGCGCTGCAAGCGATCGATCAGCAGCGCTTGCTCGCTCGACTTGCTGCGCAGCGCCTCGATCTCCGAGCGCATCGCCACCTCGGTGTCGGCTGCGTCGCCGGTAGCGTGGCGACTGCGTCCGCCGCGCGTCGTGAGCGCCATCGATAGCCGCTCGATCTGCGCGTTCTTCTGAGCGTTGATGGAGCTCACCTCCTCGAGCGCCTGCTTGTGGCGCCTGGCGCCCGCCGTGAGCTCGGCGATCTCCCGGTCGCGGTTGAACAGCAGTCGCTTGGCTTCCGCCAACCGCGCCTCCACCCTCGGCAGTCGGTCGGTGACGGTCTGCTCCAGCACGCGCCGGGCGTTTTGGTTCTCCTCCAGATCGGCCTTCAACTGCATCGCGTCCGTCTCCAGCGTCGAGATGCTGGCGTCGCGACGATTGAGGTCGATGAGCTGGCGTGCGCGCTCGAGCTTGGCCTGCTCGAGCTGCATCTCGAGCTTGTGCACCTTGATGGCGTACTCGGCCCTGAGACGGTCGCGGTCCGCCCTGATCTCGGGCTCGCTCACGGGCATCGACTGCTTGATGCGCGCAGTGGTAAGGCGCACCGCCCGCGACCAGAATGCCGAGGCAACCAGCAGGCCGAGCAGGCTCGCGGCCAGGAAGCCCAAGGCCATCAGCATGGCTGACTGAATCGAGATCAACGGTGCATCCTAGGGCTGGATAGATGCCGCATATTCAAAGCCTTCGCCCAAATGCAGAGGCCCTGCAAGCCGATCCGGCCAGGGGTTCCACGCTTGTGGCAAGATTCGCACAGGACCGATACTAGGAGCCCGATGCCGCGCCGTCACGTACCATCCCGCTATTGCAGGCGCACAACAGCGTCATGGGATCAGACCCTCCATACGCGGCTTCTCCCCGGTCAGCGATGGAACAATGGGGTCTGACCAGGTCTGACCCCGCTCTTCCGGCAGCGCGATCCGCTCAAAACGGGTTCCACGTCGGCCGGCGCGTGTACTTGAGGTAGCC
>VBAB01000487.1 GCA_005888525.1 Alphaproteobacteria bacterium | reverse complement strand
GGACCGGATCGGGGCCACGATGATGGGGCTGCTCGTCAGGAACGTGACGCCGACGCCGCCCACCAGATAGGCCGAGCCGTCCACGCCACCGAAGCGCTGATAGATTTCCTCCGGATCGCGCAGATTGTAGACCAGCACCATGACTTTGGAGCCCTCGGCGCCGGCGTCCCAGCCGACCGACGGTCCCTGCCAGTAGATTCGGTGCACGCCGGCGTCCTTGGTGTAGAGCATGCCCTCGCCGTAGCGCAGGCCGGCCACGAAGGCCCCGCCCGCATCCTGGCCCAGGATGTAGCCGTTGGGTCGGCCCTGCTTCTGGAACGCGTACTCCACCACGCTGGCGAGCCCCTTGCTCACCGAGCCGAAGAAGCCGTGACCGGTCTGGAGGATCTCG
>VBAB01000486.1 GCA_005888525.1 Alphaproteobacteria bacterium | reverse complement strand
TTCTTATGTTCTGGCTTTGCATCCATGTGCCCTCTTGAACGCCAAGAAGCGCTCGTCTGGCGAGCGCTCCTGGGTATCCTCCGTCATTCTATGATTGCGGTGACGACGCCGGCACCGACGGTGCGGCCGCCCTCGCGGATGGCGAAGCGAAGCTTCTCCTCCATGGCGATCGGCGTGATCAGCTCGATCGTGACCGCCACGTTGTCCCCGGGCATCACCATCTCCGTCCCCTCCGGCAGCGCCACCACCCCCGTCACGTCGGTCGTGCGGAAGTAGAACTGCGGACGGTAGTTGGTGAAGAACGGAGTGTGCCGACCACCCTCCTCCTTCGTCAGGATGTAGGCCTCCGCCTTGAACTTCTTGTGCGGCTTGATCGAGCCCGGCTTGCACAGAACCTGTCCGCGCTCAACCGACTCCTTGTCGATCCCGCGCAGCAGACAGCCCACGTTGTCGCCCGCCTCGCCCGAGTCCAACAGCTTGCGGAACATCTCCACACCCGTCACCACAGACTTCTGCGTGTCGCGGATGCCGACGATCTCGACCTCCTCGCCCACCTTGATCGTGCCGCGCTCGATGCGACCCGTCACAACCGTGCCCCGGCCCGAAATCGAGAACACGTCCTCGATCGGCATCAGGAACGGCTGGTCCTTCGGACGCTCGGGCAGCGGGATGTACGTGTCGATCGCCTCAAACAGCTTGATGATCGCCTCGTCCGCCAAGGGACCCTTCTCCCCGTTCAGCGCCTTGATCGCCGCGCCGCGGATGATGGGGATGTCGTCGCCAGGAAACTGGTACTTGGAGAGCAATTCCCGCACCTCCATCTCCACCAGCTCCACCAGCTCCGGGTCGTCCACAGCATCGCACTTGTTCAGGAACACCACGATGTAGGGAACACCAACCTGCCGCGCCAGCAGGATGTGCTCGCGCGTCTGCGGCATCGGACCGTCAACCGCCGACACCACCAGGATGGCGCCGTCCATCTGCGCCGCACCCGTGATCATGTTCTTCACGTAGTCGGCATGCCCAGGGCAGTCCACGTGCGCGTAGTGCCGCTTCTCCGTCGAGTACTCAACGTGGCTCGTGGCAATCGTCAGGATCTTGGTCGGATCGCGACGGCCCTGGCTCTCCGACGCCTTCGCCACCTGGTCGTAGGACACCGCCGTCGCCGTCCAGCCCTTGTCCTTCGACACCCGCGTCAAAGCCGCCGTCAAAGTCGTCTTGCCGTGGTCCACGTGACCTATCGTGCCTACGTTGCAGTGCGGCTTCGTCCGATCGAATTTCGCCTTGGCCATTTTCGGCTCTCCTACCTCTCAGACACGCTCCGGCCTGACCCGCGCCAGTCCGGACACTCAATTCTCTTCACGCGTACTTCGCCTTCACCTCTTCGGCCACGTTGCGCGGCACCTCGGCGTAGTGGGCGAACTGCATGGTGTACATGGCGCGGCCCTGACTCATGGACCGCAGTTGGCTGACGTAGCCGAACATGTTGGCGAGCGGCACGTAGGCGCGCACCACGTTGGCGTTGCCGCGCATCTCCTGGGAACGAATCTGCCCGCGACGGCTGTTGATGTCTCCGATCACGCCGCCCACAAACGCCTCGGGCGTCACCACCTCGACGTCCATAATCGGCTCCAGCAGCTTCACGCCAGCCTTTGCCGAACCCTCGCGCATGGCGGTACGAGCCGCGATCTCGAATGCAATCGTGCTGGAGTCCACCTCGTGGTAGTTGCCGTCATAGAGCGTGACCTTGGTGTCGACCATGGGAAAGCCGATGAGCACACCGGTATCCCACACGGACTCCACGCCCTTCTCGACGCCCGGGATGTATTCCTTCGGCACGACGCCGCCGACGATCTCGCTCTCGAACTCGTTGCCCTTGCCGGGCTCATTGGGCTCGAGCCGCATCTTCACGCGCGCGAACTGACCGGTACCGCCAGTTTGCTTCTTGTGCGTGTAGTCGATCTCGGTGGCTCTCGCCAACGTCTCACGATAGGCCACCTCAGGGGCGCCGACGCTCACCTCGACCTTGTGCGTGCGCTTGAGGATGTCGATCTTGATATCCAGATGCAGCTCGCCCATGCCTTTGATGCGCGTCTCTCCGCTTTCCTGATCGGTGGAGACGCGAAATGAGGGATCCTCAGCTGCCAGCTTCTGCAGCGCCATGCCCATCTTCTCGACGTCGGCCTTGGTCTTGGGCTCGATCTTCATCTCGATGACGGGATTGGGAAACTCCATCTTCTCGAGCAGCACGGGCTTATTGGGATCAGCCAGCGTCTCGCCAGTGCGCGTGTCCTTCAGGCCCGCGAGCGCGATGATGTCGCCCGCGTACGCCTCGTCGATCTGCTCGCGCTCATCGGCATGCATGAGATACATGCGGCCGACGCGTTCCTTCCTGTCGCGCGTTGTGTTGGCGAGCGCCATGCCGCTATGCACGGTCCCCGAGTAGACGCGACAGAACGTGATCGACCCGACGTGCGGATCGTCCATGATCTTGAAGGCGAGCATAGACAGCGGCTCGGTATCGAGCGGGCGGCGCACAGCCGGCTCGCCGGTTTTCACGTCAATCGCTTCGAAAGCCTCGCGGTCTCCCGGGGAGGGAAGATAATCCACCACGGCATCGAGCAGCGGCTGCACACCCTTGTACTTGAAGGCCGAGCCGCACAGCATCGGATAGAAGACGCTCTTGACCGTCGCCTTGCGGATCAGCCGCTTCAGCGTGGCGACGTCGGGCTCCTTGCCGTCGAGATAGGCGCCCATGGCATCGTCATCCATCTCGACCGCCGCCTCGATCATCTGCGCGCGAAATTCGGCAGCCTTGTCCACGAGATCCGCCGGGATCTCCTCCTCCGTGAACTTGGAGTCCTTCTCGTCGCCGTGCCAGATGATGGCCTTCATCCGCAGAAGATCGACGATGCCCTTGAAGCTTGCCTCGGCGCCGATGGGGAGCTGCAACGGCACGGTCCTGGCGCCGAGCTTCTCCTTGATATCGGCCACGCACATGTAGAAGTCTGCGCCGGTCTTATCCATCTTGTTGGCGAAGATGATGCGCGGCACGCCGTACTTGTCGCCCTGGCGCCATACCGTCTCGGTCTGCGGCTCGACGCCCTGGTTGCCGTCGAGCACGCACACGGCACCGTCGAGCACGCGCAAGCTTCGCTCCACCTCGATGGTGAAGTCGACGTGACCCGGCGTGTCGATGATGTTGAGGCGCTTGCCGTCCCAAAAGCATGTGGTTGCGGCCGAGGTGATGGTGATGCCGCGCTCCTGCTCCTGCTCCATGTAATCCATGGTCGCGGCGCCGTCGTGCACCTCGCCGATCTTGTAGGTCTTGCCCGTGTAGTAGAGGATCCGCTCGGTCGTGGTGGTCTTGCCGGCATCGATGTGGGCCATGATGCCGAAATTGCGGTAGTCCTCGATTTTATGTGCTCGCGGCATTGTCTGTGTTCCGTATCACCAGCGGTAATGGGAGAAGGCGCGGTTCGCCTCGGCCATCTTGTGCGTGTCCTCCCGTTTCTTCACCGCCGTGCCGCGGTTGTTCGCGGCATCGAGGAGCTCGCCGGACAGCCGCTCCTCCATTGTGTTCTCGTTGCGCGACCGCGCGGCCGTGATCAGCCAGCGGATGGCGAGTGCCTGGCGCCGCTCGGGGCGCACCTCGACCGGCACCTGGTAGGTGGCGCCGCCGACGCGGCGTGAGCGCACCTCGACGGCCGGCATGACGTTCTCCAGCGCCGAGTGGAAGAGCTGGATCGGGTCGGCCTTGGCGCGCGACTGCATGCGGTCGATGTTCTCGGCGACCGATTTCTTGCCCTCCTTCATGATCGAGTTCATGAACTTGGACAAAACCACATCGCCGAACTTGGGGTCCGGGTTGACCTCGCGTTTCTCAGCCTTGTGCCGGCGCGACATGCGTTGCTACCTCTAGCCTCGATCCCCGGGATTACCCTGTAAACGCAAAACGACCCGCTACTTGGGTCGCTTTGCACCGTATTTCGAACGTCTCTGCTTGCGGTCCGCCACGCCTTGCGTGTCGAGCACACCGCGAATGATGTGGTAGCGCACGCCGGGCAGGTCCTTGACGCGGCCGCCGCGGATCATCACCACCGAATGCTCCTGCAGGTTGTGGCCCTCGCCCGGAATGTAGCCGATCACCTCGAAGCCGTTGGTGAGCCTTACCTTGGCCACCTTGCGCAGGGCCGAGTTGGGCTTCTTGGGCGTCGTTGTATAGACGCGCGTGCACACGCCGCGTTTTTGCGGGCACGCCTGCATGTGGCGGGCCTTCTCGCGGTAGACCTTCTGCGTCCGCGGCTTGCGGATCAGCTGCTGTATGGTCGGCATGCGCCGCTTTCCGTCTTTCCTGAACGCACGCACCAAAACCTGCCGCCGAGGCGCGACGCCGCCCCCCGGCTTCAATTCCAGAGGATCCACAAGGATCGCCTCGGCGACCTCACGGATCTTGGCCCGAAAATGTCCTCTGCTTGACGACGACAGCGTCTAGGCCAGGTGGGGTTTGAACCCCAAACCAAAGCAACGGCCTACCGCCTGCCGTGAGAGTGGGCGGGTTATATACGAGCCCGTCTTGCCCGGTCAACACCTGGGAACGGCCGGGGAGTGAAATATTTCGCCGCGCTCTTGAACGCGCAACGCGCCGACCGCGCTGCAGCAAGTCACCCCCAGACGGCACGACGAAATCTCGACAATTTGCCGGTCGCAAGGCTTCTCGTGTCCCTCTCCGCACTGACGCCGGCAGACGCCGGCTAAGTCGCGGCTGGCAAACCCATTTGACGATCCGCGCGGCCCCTTCCGGCACATGCGCATCCTAAGTCAGGAGCGAGCATAGGTCCTTGCGCCCTCGAGCACTCGGTTCTATGCCGGAACCGAGCACAAACGGCACAAGGGCAACGGCGATGACGGCGAAGATGGTGGCGGTCGGCTACGCAGCGAGCCTGCCGATATCTGAAGAGCGGTCTCTCTTCGAGTTCGAAACTCCAGTGCCTCGGCCGGGCGATCACGATCTGCTGGTGCGTGTCGCCGCCGTTTCCGTCAATCCGGTGGATTTCAAGGTGCGCAAGCGCAAGCAGGGGACCGAAGCCGAGCCCGTCATCCTCGGATGGGACGCAGCGGGCACTGTTGAAGCCGTGGGACGCGACTGCCGCCTGTTCAAGCCGGGCGACCAGGTCTATTACGCCGGCAACATCAATCGGCCCGGCACCAACGCACCCTTCCACGTGGTCGACGAGCGCATCGTCGGCCACAAGCCGAAGTCGCTTTCCTTCCTCGAGGCTGCGGCGCTGCCGCTCACCACGCTCACCGCCTGGGAGCTGCTGTTCGATCGGATCGGCGTGAAGCGCGGCGAGGGGGTGGACCGCCGCTCGCTCCTGATCGTGGGCGGCGCGGGCGGCGTGGGCTCCATCGCCATCCAGCTCGCGCGCAAGCTCACTGGCCTCTCGGTCATCGCCACCGCCTCGCGTCCGCAGACGCAGACGTGGGTGCGCAACCTCGGCGCACACCAGATCATCGACCACAGCAAGCCGTTCGCACCGCAGCTGAAGGCGGCCGGCTTTCCCACCGCCGACATCGTGCTGGCCCTCGCCGGAACCGCCCGGAACGCCAGCCAGATTGCGGAAGTCATATCTCCTCAGGGCCGCCTCGGGCTGATCGAGGGCGTGGACTCGCTGAAGGCCTTCGACACCGCCCAGCTGTTCTCGAAGTGCGTGAGCATTCACCCCGAATTGATGTTCACCCGCTCGACGTTCGGCACTCCCGACATGATCGAGCAGCATCGCTTGCTCAGCGAAACCGCAGAACTCGTCGATCGCGGCGTGCTGCGCACGACGACGACCACCACATTCGGG
>VBAB01000485.1 GCA_005888525.1 Alphaproteobacteria bacterium | reverse complement strand
CGCAATGCGCCGCCGCCCTCGGCCGGAGCGGCGAGCGCCTTCTCCGCATCGAACTTCGCCTTCTCCTTGGCGATCAGATCGTCGCGCTTGGCGGCCTCCTTGCGCAGGCGGCGCAGCATGCCGCCCGTCCCGGCCGGGATCAACCGCCCGACGATGACGTTCTCCTTCAGACCCTCGAGCGTATCGACCTTGCCGTTGACGGCGGCATCGGTGAGCACCCGGGTGGTCTCCTGGAACGAGGCCGCCGAGATAAAGCTGCGCGTCTGCAGCGAGGCCTTGGTGATCCCAAGCAGCACCGGCTTTGCCG
>VBAB01000484.1 GCA_005888525.1 Alphaproteobacteria bacterium | reverse complement strand
CGACAACATGGCGCCGCTGATGTTCATCGGCATGATCCTGTTCATGCTGATCGGCTATCCGGCGGCGTTCTCGCTGGCAGCGACCGGCTTGTTCTTCGGCTTCATCGGCATCGAGTTGGGGCTCATCACGCCTGACTTTCTCGGCAACCTCACCTATCAGCTGTTCGGCATCATCTCCAACGACCTGCTGCTGGCGATCCCGTTCTTCACGTTCATGGGCGCCATCCTCGAACGTTGCGGCCTGGCCGAGGACCTGCTCGATTCGATCGGACAGCTGTTCGGCCCGATACGTGGCGGCATGTCGTATGCGGTGATCTTCGTCGGTGCCATTCTCGGCGCCATCACGGGCACCGTCGCCGCCTCGGTGATCGCCATGGGCGTGATCTCGATGACGCCGATGATCAAGTACGGCTATTCCACTCGGCACACGATGGGCGTCATCGCCGCTTCGGGCACCATCACCCAGCTCATCCCGCCCTCGCTGGTCCTCGTCGTGCTCGCCGACGTGCTCGGCCGATCGGTCGGCGACATGTATGCCGGCGCCATCGGACCGAGCATCATTCAGGTCGGCCTGTTTTGCATTTGGGTGGCCATCGTCAGTTTGATCTGGCCAAAGGACGTGCCCGCACTGCCGCTCGAGGCGCGCACCCTGCACGGATGGCCGCTCTTGAAGAAGTGCCTGCGCGGAATGATCCCGTCGCTCGGGCTGATCTTTCTCGTGTTGGGCACGATCTTCATGGGGCTCGCCACCCCGACCGAGGCGGGAGCCATGGGCGTGGTAGGGGCAATCGCACTGGCCGCCTCCTACGGCACGCTCACCTGGAAGCTCCTCTACGAGGGAATGGCAAACACCATGCGCCTCACGGCGATGGTGGTTTTCATCCTGATCGGCGCACGCGTGTTCAGCCTCGTGTTCCAGGGCGTCGGCGGCAAGGTGTGGATCGAGGATATGCTCACCTCACTGCCCGGTGGACAACTCGGCTTCCTCATTTTCGCCAACGCGTTCATCTTCATAGTGGCATTCTTCCTCGACTTCTTCGAGATCGCCTTCATCATCATTCCTCTGCTCGCACCGGTGGCGGACAAGCTTGGCATCGATCTCGTCTGGTTCGGTGTGCTGATCTGCGCCAACATTCAGACCAGCTTCATGCATCCGCCTTTCGGCTTCGCGCTGTTCTATCTGCGGGGGATCGCGCCGCCGACCATCAAGACTTCGGATATCTACTGGGGGGCGATCCCCTGGGTTGTCCTGCAAGTGATCCTCGTCGTCATCGTGATCTTCTGGCCGGGATCGGTCACCTATTGGCTCGACAAGCCGGCCCACCTCGACCCATCCAAGATCGAGATCCCGATGCCCCAGTTGCCGCAACCCTTCGATTTGCCGCCACCGGTCATCAAGTAGCGCGAGCAAGAGCGCGGGATCACTTGGCAGGCTCCCGCGCTTGACCGCCGCATTCCGCGCCGGGGGAACCGGTAAACGGCGGCGGTGCGACGCTCTTGCGCCGAAGGAGGTCCTGGGACAATTCTGTCCGCCGCGGCTGATTCGTGTCGCAGCGGCCAGAAGGGTTGGGCGCGGGAATGCGGCGGTGCTTGGCAACAGGCCTTGTTGTTCTCTGTGCCTGTGCCGGCTCGGGCGAAGCAGCGGCGCAGAATTACGGCGCCATCGCCTATTCACCGTCGACCAAGGCCTATGGCTGGTCCTACGACTATCCCTCCCGCGGCGCGGCGGAGAGTGCGGCGTTGGCCAATTGTGGCAAGCAGGCCAACGACTGCATCGTGTCGCTCTGGTTCCGCAATGCCTGCGGCGCTCTGGCCATCGGCTCCAATGGCTACGGCACGGCGTGGGCCAGCCAACGCAGCAGTGCCGAAAACCAGGCGCTGGCAGTGTGTCGGCGCCACACCATGGACTGCGCCGTCAAGCAATGGGTCTGCACCACGCGCTGACAGCGCCTCCCGGCGAGCGGATTTGTGGTGCAGCATAACAATTATGCACCATCATCTACAGCGTGCTCGTGCTCCTCGAGCACGCGCCAGGGTTGAAACAGTGGGAAGCGGCAGCATCACTCGGCATCCAGCGTGCGAATTTTGTCGCGCTTTGTGACCGGCTCCAGCGCCGCGGCGCGCCCGCCGCAGTCGATTCGCCAACGACCGGCGTTCCTGCGCGCTCTATTTGGCCGAGGCACGAGAAAGGGAGCTTGCTCACGCCGTCAGGAGGACCCTAGCAACTCCTGAAGCTGTTGGGGCCACTGGTCGTGCGCGGATAGGCTATGGATGGGGCACTGATGTGTGCTAACCACGGCCCGCGTACGAACCGCCACAAGGAGGCTCTCGCGTGGCAACGGGCGGATGCACTTCGCGGTGCGGCGTCCTATATTCCGCCGCGAGTCTCGTTGGGGTCATGATGTTGCGCAGGAGATCTGTGATGGATTCGCGCCCACCTCATCCTTCCACAGCCCGCCTCGGGCCGGGCACAGACCGGCG
>VBAB01000483.1 GCA_005888525.1 Alphaproteobacteria bacterium | reverse complement strand
GCGGGACCGGTGTTGCGCGTCAGCCCGAACAGCGCGCCACGCACGCGCGGATTCCAGTAGGGCGCGCCGAGGCCGACAAAGGCCGGCACCAGATAGACCGACTGGGTGGAATCCGATTTGTCGGCGAGCGGGCCGGTCTCGGATGCCTGCTTGATGATGCCGAGGCCGTCGCGCAGCCATTGCACCGCGCTGCCCGCGACGAAGATCGAGCCTTCGAGCGCGTAGGTGCGTTTGCCCTTTAATTGATAGGCAATCGTGGTGAGCAGCTTGTTCTTCGAGGCCACTGGCGTGGCGCCGGTGTTGAGCAGGGCAAAGCAGCCGGTGCCGTAGGTCGACTTGATCATGCCGGGCTCGAAGCAGGCCTGGCCGATGGTTGCGGCCTGCTGGTCGCCGGCAATGCCGGCGATCGGTATAGCGCCGCCGAACAGGCTTGGCTCGCTGTCGCCGAAATGGTGCGAGGAATCCTTCACCTCGGGCAGCATCGAGCGCGGCACGCGCAGGATTTTCAAAAGCTCGTCGTCCCAGTCGCCGGTATGGATGTTGAACAGCAGCGTGCGCGAGGCGTTGGTGGCGTCGGTGGCGTGCACCTTGCCGCCGGTGAGGCGCCAGATCAGGAACGTGTCGATGGTGCCGAAGGCGAGGTGGCCCGCCTTGGCGAGCGCGCGCGCCCCTTCGACGTGATCGAGGAGCCAGGCGATCTTGGTGGCCGAGAAATAGGGATCCAGCAGCAAGCCGGTCTTGGCCGTCACGACAGACTCGTGCCCCGCGCGCTTCAGCCTGCGGCACGCCTCCGCCGTGCGCCGGTCTTGCCACACGATGGCGCGGTGGATGGGTCGGCCTGTGCGCCGGTCCCAGATGACGCAGGTCTCGCGCTGGTTGGTGATGCCGATGGCGGCAATGTCGCCCGCGCCGAGCTTGGCTGCGGCAAGCGCTTGCCTGGCGGTCTCCACCGTCGTGCGCCAGATGTCTTCCGGATCGTGCTCCACCCACCCGGAGGCTGGATAGTGCTGGGCAAACTCTCGCTGGGCGAGCCCCAGGAGCGTCAAGTCGGCGCCGAACAGAATCGCGCGGCTCGAGGTGGTGCCCTGATCGATCGCCAGAACCGCGCCAGGCTTGGCCATGCCGTCCTCCTATGAAGGGGGTCTGACCCCCTTTCAGAACCTAGGCGAGAGGGCAGCTACGCAGCAAGAAGCGAGACCCCCCGACGTATACCGGGACTTTCGGGCAGGGGGCTATTGGGCTAGCTTGACGTCAGGCGCAGCCCTGCGCCAAGGCTGACATGCCGTTGTCATGGGAAAGCGGCAAGAAGCGTCCGTCAGATGACGCAGGCATTCCGCTGGGGAGAGAACAATGAGAAATTCGATTGGCTTGGGTTGTCTCGCTATCGCTGCGCTCGTCGTTGCAGCCGGCGATGCCTCCGCGCAGACGGAGATCCAGTGGTGGCACGCGATGACCGGCGCCAACAACGACGTCATCGTCAACCTCGCCAACGATTTCAATGCCAGCCAGAAGGACTACAAGGTCGTCCCGTCCTACAAGGGCGGCTATCCAGACACCATGAACGCCGGCATCGCCGCGTTCCGCGCCGGCAACGCCCCGCACATCATGCAGGTATTCGAGGTCGGCACTGCCACCATGATGTCCGCGACCGGTGCCGTGAAGCCGGTGCACGTGCTGATGAAGGAAGCGGGTGAGGCATTCGATCCCAAGATCTACCTGCCGACCATCACCGGCTACTACTCGACGACCAAGGGCGAGATGCTCTCCATGCCCTTCAATTCGTCCAGCACCGTCATGTGGTACAACAAGGACAGCTTCAAGAAGGCAGGGCTCGATCCCGACAAGCCACCCAAGACATGGCCCGAGGTGTTCGACGCGGCAAAGAAGCTCAAGGCCGCCGGCCATCCCAACTGCGGCTTCGGCAATGCGTGGGTGACGTGGGTCAACCTCGAGCAGCTCTCGGCCTGGCACAACCTGCCCCTCTCCACCAAGTCCAACGGCATGGACGGCTGGGACACGGTGCTCACCTTCAACAGTCCGCTGCACGTGAAGCACCTGGAGAACCTCGTCGAGCTGCAGAAGGACAAGACCTACGACTACTCGGGGCGCACCAACACGGGTGAGGGCCGCTTCACCTCCGGCGAGTGCCCGATCTTTCTGACCTCCTCGGCATTCTTCGGCAACGTCAGGGCGAACGCCAAGTTCGCCTTCGGCAATGCGCCGATGCCCTATTACCCCGATGTCGCCGGCGCGCCGCAAAACTCCATCATCGGCGGGGCCTCGCTGTGGGTCATGGGCGGCAAGAGCGCACAGGAATACAAGGGCGTCGCCAAGTTCTTCACCTTCCTGTCGGACACCGACCGCCAGGTGGAGCTGCACAAGAAATCGGGCTACCTGCCGATCACCAAGGCCGCCTACGAGAAGACCAAGGCATCTGGCTATTACGAGGAGTTCCCGTACCTGGAGACGCCGCTGCTCGAGCTCACCAACAAGGAGCCCACCGAGAATTCGCGCGGGCTGCGGCTCGGCAATATGGTGCAGCTGCGCGACGTCTGGGCCGAGGAGATCGAGGCGGCGCTATCCGGCAAGAAGACGGCCAAGCAGGCGCTCGACGACGCAGTCAGCCGCGGCAACCAGATGTTGCGCCAGTTCGAGCGTACGGTATCGCGGTAGAACGTAGATGTCCCGTAGGTGTCAGACCCTCCGGGTCTGACACCATTGCGCAACTTCTCGCGGAGCACGGGTGTCAGACCCAGAGGGTCTGACACCGCTACACATGGAAAAGCGCGCGATCTTCGGCGGCAGGGCGCTGCCCTATCTGCTGCTCGGGCCGCAGCTCGCCGTCACGCTCGTCTTCTTCTACTGGCCGGCGAGCCAGGCGCTATGGCAGTCGTTCCTGCTGCAGGACGCCTTCGGCCTGCGCACGGACTTCATCTGGCTCGAGAACTACCGCGACCTGTTCGCGCAAGGCGACTATTACCGCGCCATGGCCACGACGGCGATCTTCTCCATTGCCGTTGGGGCGCTCTCGCTCTCGATCGCGCTCATGCTCGCGGTGCAGGCCGACAAGGCCATCAAGGGTGCCGGCGTCTACAAGACGCTGCTGATCTGGCCCTACGCGGTGGCGCCGGCCGTCGCCGGCGTGCTGTGGCTCTTCATGTTCCAGCCCTCGCTCGGCCTGGTGGCGCGGGGCCTGCGATCGCTCGGGGTGGACTGGAACCCGCTGCTCAACGGCGGCCACGCCATGACGCTCGTCATCCTGGCGTCCACGTGGAAGCAGATCAGCTACAATTTCCTGTTCTTCCTGGCGGGTCTGCAATCGATCCCCAAGTCGGTGATCGAAGCCGCCGCCATCGACGGTGCGCGGCCCACCCGCCGCTTCTGGACCATCACCTTCCCGCTGCTGTCGCCGACCGCATTCTTCCTGCTGGTCGTCAACATCGTCTACGTGTTCTTCGACACGTTCGGCATCATCGACGCCATGACCGGCGGCGGCCCCTCCAAGGCCACTGAGACGCTGGTCTACAAGGTGTTCTTCGACGGCCGCCTGGGGGGAGACCTCGGCAGCTCGGCCGCCCAGTCGGTGGTGCTGATGGTGATCGTGGTCGCCCTCACCGCCATCCAGTTCCGCTACATCGAGCGCAAGGTGACCTACTGATGTATCCAATCCGCAATCGGCGTCTGCACACTCACGCCGTCAATACTTGTGATTCTCCCACAAGCGCCGCGAGGTCCCTTCTCCCCTTGGGGAGAAGGTGCCCCGAAGGGGCGGATGAGGCGGCCTTCACCGCCGCGAATGGAAGTCCCCCTCACCAGTTCGGAAGGCCACTGAGACGCTGGTCTACAAGGTGTTCTTCGACGGCCGCCTGGGGGGAGACCTCGGCAGCTCGGCCGCCCAGTCGGTGGTGCTGATGGTGATCGTGGTCGCCCTCACCGCCATCCAGTTCCGCTACATCGAGCGCAAGGTGACGTACTGATGTCGCAATCCGTGCTGTGGAAGTTCCTCACCGCGGCCGACCTGCGGGCGAAAGCGCAGTCCGGCGCCATCGTGGTCCTGCCGGTGGCGTCCATGGAGCAGCACGGGCCGCATCTGCCGGTCGGTGTCGACACCATCCTGAGCGAGGCCGTGTGCCAGGCGGCCGCGGAAGCCATCGCCGCCGATACCCCCGTGGTGGTCGCGCCGACGCTGTGGTGCGGCATGGCCGAGCACCACATGGCCTTCGGCGGCACGTTCACGTTCGACATCCCGACCTATCGAGCGGTGCTGCTGTGCCTGCTCAGAAGCGTGGAACGGCACGGCTTCAAGCGCGTGCTGATCGTCAACGGTCACGGCGGCAATATCGCCGCGTTGTCCGCCTTCTTGCCGGACATCGTGCGCGAGACCGGCCTCAAGCTCCGCGTCACGACCTATTTCGAGCAGGCCAAGGCGGCCCTGGCTGAGGTGCTGGAGGACCAGGAGAGCGTGCATCACGCCTGCGAGGCCGAGACGTCCCTGATGATGGTGGTGGCACCCGACACCGTGCGCCGCGACAAGCTCCCGGAGGCGCACGGGCCCGCGCACTCCTCGACTCCGCCCGCGGGCATCGCCCGCTACCGCTCGTTTCGCGATATCACGCCGTCCGGCGTCATCGGTGACGCTCGGCGCTCCAATGCGCAGAAGGGCGAGAAGCTGATGGCCGCCTGTCGCGACGGCATCGCCGCCGTGCTGCGCGATCCGGCAACCTGGAGCTGAGGGGCATGGTGGGCACAACGCCAATCACAAGCGCCCACCGGTCCCCCTCCCCCTTGCGGGGAGGGGGGTTCCGTCCGCGAATGCCGCGCGTGAGGCGATTCCACACCGCTGGAGGCGCCCATGGTTGAGCGGCGGCGCTTCGGCGATCTCATTCCGCACCTGATCCTGCTGATCGGCGTGGCTGTCGTCGCCTTCCCGGTTTATCTGTGCTTCGTCGGCTCGACGCACGAGCAGAGCGTCATCGCCAACGGCCAGATGCCGATCACGCCGGGCTCGCTGTTCTGGCAGACCTACTACAAGACCATCTTCGTCGGCACGAGCGGCACCACGCGCGAGCCGGTGAGCCAGATGCTGTTCAACAGCTTCGTCATGGCCAGCATCATCGCCGTCGGCAAGATCGCCATCTCGATCATCTCGGCCTACGCCGTGGTCTACTTCCGCTTTCCCTTCCGCATGACGGCGTTCTGGCTGATCTTCATGACGCTGATGCTGCCCGTTGAGGTGCGCATCTACCCGACCTACAAGATTGCCGCTGACCTGCACATGCTCGATTCCTACGCCGGCCTCACCATTCCCCTCATCGCCTCGGCCACGGCGACGCTGTTCTTCCGCCAGTTCTTCATGACCATCCCCGACGAGCTGATCGAGGCCTCCAAGCTCGACGGCGCGGGACCTGTCCGCTTTTTCAAGGATACGGTGCTGCCGCTGTCGCGCACCAACATCGCCGCGCTGTTCGTCATCCTCTTCATCTACGGCTGGAACCAGTATCTGTGGCCGCTGCTGATCACCACGCGCGACGACATGCAGACCATCGTCA
>VBAB01000070.1 GCA_005888525.1 Alphaproteobacteria bacterium | reverse complement strand
CGATTGCCGGCAAAGGTTACGCGGGCGTGTCGAACGCTGCCTATGCCGCCAGCAAGGGAGCCGTCATCAGCCTCACGAAGACGGCGGCCCAGCAGCTCGGCAGGCACAACATCAACGTCAATGCCATCTGCCCGGGCGTGACGCGCACGGCCCTTTCCGACGCCAATCTTCGGGTTCGTGCCCAGCAGGAGGGACTCGCATTGGAGGCTATGGAGCGCCGCCGCGCCGAGGCCATCCCGCTGCAGCGCGCCAACGACCCCGAGGACATCGCGGCCATGGTCATATTCCTGGCATCGCCCGGGGCTCGCAACATCACGGGCCAATCCTACAACGTCGACGGCGGTCTGATCCCCGATTAGGTGTGCGGATCACTCGGTTCGGTCCGAGTCGCAGCACCCGCCCGTGGCAGCGTTCCGGCAGCGAGCGTCGCGAAATGGCCCAGGCCTTGGGCATCAGCCGCCGGCGGCATGCTGCTGCGAAATCTTGGCGGTCCCGGCAGGACTTGAACCCGCAACCTTCGCGTTCGAAGCGCGCTGCTCTATCCGTTGAGCTACGGGACCTGGCGCGGAATGTAGCAGCAGAATGCCCGCGGTGGGCGGGTCGTAGCAAGAGGCGCAGGTGCAAGGCTGTCGAGTTCGGTAACTGGGCTGGCGGGCTCAGCCCAGGCATTGGCCTCAGGCGGCGGTCTGCTCGGCGATCCAGCGCAGGAAGTCCTCCGATCCGCCCTCGATGGGCAAGACCAGCAAAGCCGGGTTGCTGTAAGGGTGCAGCTTGCGCGCCTCGGCGATGACGCGCGGTGCCAGGGCGGCGCGCGTCTTGACGAGCATCGCTGCCTCGCTTTCCCGCTGCCGCTTGCCCTCCCAGACGTAAATGGCCGTCATGCCGGGAAAGATGTTGACACAGGCGGCGAGCCCCTGGTCCACCAGGGCGCCCCCGACCCGCTCCGCCTCGGCCGCGGACGGAAAGGTCGAATAGATCAGAACGGGCTTGTCGTTTTCACGCAACTGAGCGAGCCTCCTGAATAACGGGGTCTGACCCCCGCGACAGGCGAGGGGTGATGCAGAGCATAGCGCGAAATTTCGAGAAGATCGCGTTCGTCGCCAGCGACGTGCCCGAGGCCCAGGAGGCGCGCGAGCGGCTGGCGAAGGCCTATGGCAACGTGGAGCCCAGGAAGGCCGAAGCCATCGTCGCGCTGGGGGGCGACGGGCTGATGCTGCAGACGCTGCACCGCCACCTCAACGACCGCGTGCCGATCTACGGCATGAACCGCGGCTCGACCGGCTTCCTGATGAACGACTACAGCGAGGACGATCTGCGCGGCCGGCTCGCCCGCGCCGAGGTCAACGTCATCCATCCGCTCGCCATGCGCGCCGTCGACGCGGAGGGGCGCGAGCACGAGGCGCTGGCCATCAACGAGGTATCGCTCTTCCGCCAGATCTACCAGGCGGCGAAGATCAGGATCTCCATCGACGACCGGGTGCGGCTGGGCGAGCTGATCTGCGACGGCGTGCTGGTGGCGACGCCGGCCGGCTCCACCGCCTACAACCTCTCGGCCCACGGCCCCATCCTGCCCATCAACGCACCTTTGCTGACGTTGACCCCGATCAGCCCGTTCCGGCCCAGGCGCTGGCGCGGCGCGCTGCTGCCCAACGGGGCCAAGATCCGCTTCGAGGTGCTGGAGCCGGACAAGCGCCCGGTGAGCGCGGTCGCCGACCACGCGGAGACGCGGTCGGTGACGCGCGTCGACGTCATGCAGGCGAGCCACATCGACCTCTTCATGATGTTCGATCCCGGCCACAGCCTGGACGAGCGCATCCTGTCGGAGCAGTTCTGGTACTGAGGCCGTCCGGCAGTCAGGCTCGCTGCGCGTCCTCGAGGATCATCGCCGCCCCCTTTTCGCCGATCATGATCGAAGGTGCGTTGGTGTTGCCGCCGACCACTTGCGGCATGATCGAAGCGTCCATCACCCGCAGGCCCCGCAGGCCATGCACCCGCAGCCGTGGATCGACCACAGCGTCGGGTCCATGCCCCATGCGGCACGTGCCCACGGGATGGAGATTGGAGACGCCCCGGTTGCGTAAATCCTCGACCAGCGCCTCGTCGGTTGCTACGGCCGGTCCCGGCTGCACCTCCGCCGCGATGTAGGGCTCGAGTGCCGGCTGCGCAGCGATCCTCCTCGCCAGCCGCATGCCGTACAGCATCGCGTCCACGTCGTAGGTCGTCTCGAGGAATTTGAACTCGATCTTCGGCGGGCTCAATGGGTCTGGGCTCTTGAGGCTGAGCCTGCCTCGCCCCTCGGGTCTCAGGTGGACCGGCGAGATCGAGAACCCCGGCCACTTGTGGGCATAGACCCCGTTGCGGTCGCGCTTTTCGATCGACCACAGGAAGATGTTCATCTGCAGGTCGGGCCGATCGAAGCGCGGGTCCGACCGCGCCAAGATGCCGGCCAGCGTGCTGATGCCGGCGAGCGGCCCGCTGCGCCCGAACGCATACTGGACGCCGGCGGCGATCTTGCGCATGGGCGAGAGGGCGAGATCGTTGAGCGTGCCCGCCTTGGTCGCCCGCCAGGCGACGTAGGAGTTGAAATGGTCGTGCAGGTTGGCGCCGACCGCGGGCAAGTCGCGCACCACGGCCACGCCCATCTCGTTCAGATGCGAGGCCGGCCCGATGCCCGATAGCAGCAACAGCTGGGGCGAGCCGTAGACGCCGCCCGAGACGATGACCTCAGCCTTAGCGCGGGCAGTCTCGAGGCCGTTCGGCGTCCGGTATTCGACGCCGACGGCGCGGCCGTCCTCGATGAGGATGCGGGTCGCGTGCGCGTTCGGCGTGACGACCAGGTTCTTCCTCGCCCGCGCGGGCTTCAGATAGGCGACGGCGGTGCTCCACCGCCGGCCGTTGCCGACGGTCGACTGGTAATAGCCGACGCCCTCCTGGCTCGCTCCGTTGAAGTCCGCATTGCGGGGGACGCCCGCCTGGATGGCCGCCTCGATGACGGCATCGATGATCTCGCTGCGAAAGCGGCTGTCGCTCACCTTGAGCGGCCCGCCGACGCCGTGGAACTCGTTCTCGCCTCGCTCCTGGTCCTCGGCCTTGCGGAAGTAAGGCAGCACGCTCGAGTAATCCCAGCCCTCGCAGCCGCGCTGGCGCCAGCCGTCGTAGTCGGCGGGCGTGCCGCGCATGTAGACCATGCCGTTGAGCGAGCTGGTGCCGCCGAGCATCTTGCCGCGCGGCTGGTAGGACGTGCGGCCGTTGAGGCCGGCGACGGGCTCGCTCTCGAACTTCCAGTTGTAGACTGGGTGCGTGTAGAGCTTGTGGTAGCCGATCGGAACGTGAATCCAGGGATGACTGTCGCGCCGCCCGGCCTCGAGCAGGAGCACGCGGTAGCGGCCCGACTCCGAAAGGCGCGCCGCCACCGCGCAACCGGCGGAGCCCGCACCCGTGACGATGAAGTCGAAGATTTCTTCGTGCATAGCGCTTCCTGGTGACCGTGGGCAGACTACGCTAGTGTCCCGAATCCGAAGTTCGCACACACATCGCGGCATTCCGTATTTGCGAACTTCGGATTCGAAAGGACACTAGACTCTTATGATTCTAGTGTGGTTTTGGTTCAGAAGTTCCCTGGGCAACCTCGCGGCAACGGTGAGGGAACTACTGAACCACCACACTAGTGTGACAAGAGGCGCGCCCATCCGTTCGCGCGAACGGCTAGAGCGCGCGATAGCGCGGACGGTGGATGGGAGCCATCATGCAAGGGCTGTATCTGGAGGAGTTCGAGGTCGGGCGCAAGTTCGAGCATGCGCTGCGCCGCACCGTCACGGAGATGGACAACACGCTGTTCTCCTGCCTCACGCACAACCCGCAGCCGCTGCACATCGACCACGACTTTGCTGCCAAGAGCGAGTGGGGCAAGCCGCTGGTGAACAGCATTTTCACGCTGGGCGTCATGATCGGCGTCTCGGTCGGCGACACCACGATCGGTACCACGGTGGGCAATCTCGGCATGACCGATGTGAGGTTCCCCAAGCCTGTGTTCCACGGCGACACGCTGCACTTCACGACGGAGGTGCTGACCAAGCGGGAAACCAAGTCGCGCCCCGACGCCGGCATTGTCGAGTTCCTGCACAAGGCGTTCAACCAGAAGGGCGAGATGGTCGCCGAATGCAAGCGCCAGGCGATGATGCGCAAGCGGCCGAAGGTGTGAAGCCCATGCGATCCTTGCTGTTCATTCCCGCCGACGACGAAAGGAAGCTGGGCAAGGGCGTGGGCTGCGGCGCGGACGCGCTGATCCTCGACCTGGAGGATGCGGTGAGTACGCCGCGCAAGGCCGCCGCGCGCGGAATCGCCGCCCAGTACATCGCGGCCACGCGGGCGCTGGAGAAGCGGCCGCGGCTCTACGTGCGCATCAATGCACTCGACACGCCGCATTGGGAAGAGGACCTGGCCGGCGTCATAGGCAGCCGGCCGGACGGCGTGCTGCTGCCCAAGGCGCGCTCGGGCGGGGACGTGCACACGCTGTCGATCGCGCTCAACCATGCCGAGGAGCGCGCCGGCGCAGAGAAGGGTGCAACACGCATCATCGCCCTGGCGACCGAGGTGCCGATCTCGCTCTTGCAGATGCATACCTACGTCGGGTCCAGCTCGCGGCTGGAGGGCCTGACCTGGGGTCCGGAGGATCTATCCGGTGTCGTCGGTGCGCACACGAATCGCGAGGCGGACGGCAGGTGGACGGCCCCCTATCAGCTGGCCCGCAATCTGTGTCTGTTCACGGCGGCGGCGGCTTCGACGCAGCCGATCGACACCGTGTTCGTGAATTTCCGCGACGCCGCTGGTCTGCGCGCCGAGGCGACGGAGGCGGTGCGCGACGGGTTCACGGGCAAGATGGCCATCCACCCGAACCAGGTGGAGGTCATCAACGAGGTCTTCACGCCGACGGCGGAGCAGGTTGCGGTCAGCGAGGAGATCGTGAGGGCATTCGCCGACAACCCGCAAGCCGGCGTGCTCGGCATCAGGGGCCAAATGGTGGATCGCGCCCACATTGCCCGTGCCGAGCGCATCCTGGCCCGCGCCAAGGCCGTCGGGCAGGGGTGAAGGCGTTGTCATCCCGGGCCTTGTGCCCGGGATCCATCTATTAACACCCTCCCGCATTTGTGGATGGCTGGATCCCGGTGACAAGCACCGGGATGACACGTGAGGCGTATTGATTCTCAGTTCAATCCAAACCGGAAAAACTCTACGCCGGCGGGGGGCCGAAGACGAGGGCGGCGTTCAGGCCGGTGAAGGCGAACGAGTTGGCCATCGTGTAGGTGAGCTTCCTCGACCGGCCGATGTTGGCGGTGTAGTCGAGGTCGCACTCGGGGTCCGCCTCGTCCAGCCCCAGCGTCGGTGGGATCCAGCCCTCCTGCATGGCCTTGATGCAGACGACGGCTCCAATGCTGCCGCTCGCACCCAGGGGATGGCCATACATCGACTTCGTCGAGGACACCGAGAGGCTGGCGACGTGCTTGCCGAACGCCTTCTTGATCGCGCTCGTCTCGATGCGATCGCTCTCGGCTACGGCCGTGCCGTGCGCATTCACGTAATCGATGTCGGTGGGGGCAATCTGCGCATCCTGGAGCGCGAGCCGCATGGCCTCGCTGGCACCGTCGACGTCGGGGTGGACCATGTCGGTGTCGTCCGATGTCAATCCCGCACCGCAGAGCTCGGCGAGAATGTTTGCGCCGCGCGCCTTGGCGTGGTGCATCGATTCGAGCACGAGTATGCCGGCTCCCTCGGCCAACACGGTGCCGTTGCGTTTCCTGGCAAATGGGAAAATGCCGTCCGGCGACAGGAGGTTCGTCGCCTGCCACGCCCGCATGGTGCCGTAGGTGTGGGGAGCCTCCGAGGCGCCGACGATGGCCACGTCGACGAGCCCGTTGCGGATGAAATCGAGGCCCTGCTTGATGGCATGCGCGCCCGACGCGCAGGCGCTGCAGACCCCGAACGTCGGCCCTTTGACGCCGCACTCGATGCCGATATGCGCGGCGGCGGACGAGCCGATGAACCGCACGAGCGTCAGTGGGTGGCTGGAAGGCTGCTTGAGCTCGAAGATATGCCGATAGGCGATCTCGAGATTCGAGATGCCGCCCTCGGCGGTGCCGACAACGGAGGCGGCGCGATAGGGTTCCTTGAATGGAATCTCGAGACCCGACTGCTTTATGGCCTCATCGGCCGCAGCCGCCGCAAACAAGCTGTAGCGGTCGGCGAAGAGAATGATCTTGTCGCGCTTGGAGTGCCGCAGGCGGGCTTTGTAATCGAACCCCTTGATCTGGGCGGCTATCAGTATCCGCAGATCGAAGTTCTCGATCTGGCCGGGAAGGAGGAAGTGCGGGTCGTTCTGGAAGAAGCGCTCGATCGGGCCCACGCCCGATTTGCCCTGCTGCATGGCCTCCCAGAAATCGCCGACGGTGTGGCCGATCGAGGTTACGACGCCGACGCCGGTCACCACGACACGTCGGCTGCTACCGGAGTCTGCCATCTAGACCTTGCTTAAGCGGAACGAGCCCGAATTCCCTCGAGTAACCCTCTGACAGCAGAGTAGGAATCTCGAGCGACTTCGGCAAGCCGTAGGCCGCGCAATGGAAAATTTGCCCGCGCGGCGCTCGGCCGGACACCAAATCCCAGTTTCGGGGGCCGCCTTTGGCGCCTTCCGGCAGTCGTTGGGGCTCAGGCGATCGAGGAAGCGCCCGCCTGTAGTGTGGCGGCAACTATTCTGCCGCCTTGACGCGCACCTTGGCCATGGCCTCCTCGACCGAGGGGCGGTCGATCGCGAACACCGTCTCCGGCGTGACCACGGCGTACTCCATGTAGCCCAGGCGTGCGATCGGCCGCATAGCGCCGGTATCGACCATGCCGTCCTTGACGAAGCGGTCGTCGATGTGGATGCCGATGACTTGCCCGAACACCACCCAATTGCGCGGCTCGCCGCCCGGATGCAGCGGCGGCAGCTCGATCGTCTTCCAATGCTTGCACTCGAAAGCCGCGGGACTTTCCTTGACGCGCGGCGCCTTGACGAGGCGGCAGGCGGCGGCGGTGAGATCGCCGATCGGGAACTCGTCGACGCCGTAAGGCACGGACGCCGACGTCATGTTCATGTTGTGGCGCAGATCCCAGGTGGCGAGCGAGCAGGTGAACTCGCCCGTCTCCTCGATGTTCTTGAGCGAGTCCTTGCGCCCCGAGGAGCTGAACATCACGTAGTGCGGCTTCTCGCCGACGGCGTTGAAGAAGCTGTAAGGGCCGATATTGCAGATTCCGTCGCGGCTGACGGTCGATATCCAGCCGATGGGCCTCGGCACCACGAGCGCCTTGAAGGGATCGTGCTTGAGGCCGTGCTTGTTCTCGATCGTCTCGTAAAACACTGGTGTTCTCCTTTCCCTGCCCTCAGCCCGTCCAACGGGTCACGATCTTGGCGAGGTGGGGGCGCTCGCGATCGGGCTGCCCCTCCTTGGCCGTGCCGATGTAGACGAACCCGGCCATCCGCTCGTTGGCGGCGAGCCTCAGGCCGGCGCGCACGGCTGGGCTGTAGGAATACCACTCCGTGATCCAGCAGGTGCCGAAGCCCAGCGCATTGGCGGCCAGGCAAAGATTGAAGCAGGCGGCCCCGCAGGAGAGGATCTGCTCCCACTCGGGAGCACCGGGATTGGGCGTCACGCGCGAGATGACGGCGACCACTGTCGGTGCCCGCAAGAGGCGCGTGCGCTCCGTCTCGAGTCGCGCGGCCGAGGGCGTCTCCTTGTCCTCGGCGAGGCACGCCTTCAGGAGCACCCGGCCGAAGGTACCCCGCGCGTCGCCTTCGAAGACGATGAAGCGCCAGGGCTCGAGCTTTTTGTGGTCCGGCACGCGCGCCGCCGCCGTCAATATCGTCTCGAGCTGCTGGGGGCTGGGTCCGGGATCGCCGAGCATGGCCGCCTTGGTCGACCGGCGCTGCAACAGCAGCTCGAGGGTTTCCTGGCTCATGGGCGCACACAAGTCCTGCCGATCGGGGTTTCGCCAAGCAAAACCCTCGCTAAACCAACTCCCCCGCGAGTACAATGGGGATGGCTTTGTTGCAAGTACGGACGGGTGGCATCAGCCATGTGGAATTCCCATCGGCACCGAGGCTGCGGGCGTATTTCGGCGTGCGCTGCACTCCTCGTCACGCTGGCCGCGCCGGCGGCTTTACGGGCGCAAGAGCCCCCGTCCGTCGTCATCATCTTCGATGGCTCGGGCTCCATGGCGGGCAATATCGAGGGCGTCAGGGGCAGCAAGGTCGTCCTGGCGCGGGAGGCAGTGCGCCAGGCGCTCACCAAGGTTGGGCCGCAAACGCGCGTGGGCCTCGTCTCATTCGGCCATCGGCGCGGCGACTGCGGTGACGTGGAGCTGCTGCGGCCGCTGGAGCCGCTGGATGTCCAGCGCATCGGCGACAGCCTGGAGAAGATGAACCCGCGGGGCAGGGGCCCTCTGACCACGGCGCTGCTCGAGGCGGCCAAGCCGCTGGCGTCGGTGTCCGGCAGGCGCAGCGTGGTCCTGATCCACGACGACGCCGACAACTGTCAGCAGAATGTGTGCGCGGCCGCGGAGGTCTTGCGCCGCTCCGGGCTCGTGGCGCACGTCGTTGGCCTCGGACTGAAGCCCGAGGACGCGACACGTATGGCCTGTCTGCCCCAGATCACGGGCGGCCGGTTTTTCAATGCGCGCAGCGCCGAGCAGATCGGCACGAGCGTGGAGGAGGCGCTGCGGCTTGCCAGCAGCGATGCGGCCGGTGTCGATCCGCCTGCCGCGGCGGCCCCCTTGACGCAGCCGACTCCGGCGCCGAGCGCCGGGGCGATCCCAGCCGACGGGCCGCCGGGGCTCTATCTGCGCGCCATGCTGGCGGCAAAGACAGAGCCGGTGAACCTGCCGCTGTACTGGACCGTCTTTGCCGAGGGGCAGCCGGATGCGATCCTGTTTGCCGCCCGGGCAGCGAACCCGTACGTTCCGGTGCCGCCCGGCCGCTACGTGGTCGGGGTTCGCGAAGGACCCGTGTCGACCAGCCAGACTGTGGATGCCGGCGACAAAGAGCCCACGGCAGCCAATCTCGTCTTGAACGCCGGCACCTTGCTGGTCAGGGCCTTGGCGCAAAGGAGCGGGGCGCCGCTCGGCGATGCCATCGTTGCGATCAGCGAGACGGGCCAGGCCGTGGAGGGCAAGAAGGAGGCCGCCGGCGGTCCGCCGCTCGCCATGTTCAAGGGCGGCGAAGGCCTGGTGATGCTGCCCGCCGGCCGCTACCTGGTGCGCGTCGAGCAGGGACTGGTGCGCTCGGAGCGATCCATTGTCGTGCCGGCGGGGAGCCAGGGGCGGATCGATGTACCCCTCAACGCCGCGCGCCTGCTGTTGTCGGCCGCCGGGACCGATAGCAGCGCGCTTGCGGATGCAGTCGTCTTCAGCGTCGTCGAGGATGATCCGGATGCGCCGAAGGGCCGCCGTGAGGTCGCCCGATCCGCCACCCGGCAGGCGGATTTCGTTCTCCCGCCCGGCACTTATTACGTCGTCGCACGGCAAGGCAGCGTGGAGGTGCGCGAGCGTCTCGCGGTCGGTCCTGGCGACGTGGTACGGCGTACGCTCAACGTGGCAGGGGGGCGTCTTGCACTTGCAACCAAGCCAGTCGGCGCCACGCAGGCGCTGAGCGAGCTGGTCTCCTACCGCGTGGAGCGCCTCGACAGCTTTCCCCCGGAGGTGATCACGACCAGCCGCGCCGCGCCCGTGCTGGTTTTGCCGGGCGGCCGCTACCGCGTCCAAGGCCGCTACGGGGCCATGAACGCGCGCACGGTTCGCGATGTCGAGGTCAAAGCCGGGCAGATGCAGCAGCTGACCCTGGAGCACCAGGCGGCGGCCCTCAAGCTGCGTGTCCTCGCCAACGGCGCTCCTGTCCAGGCGGAAGTCTTCTGGGATATCCGGGATGAGGCGGGGGCCACGGTGTGGACCACTGGGCAATCCGAGCCGTCCGCGACGCTGCAGGCGGGCCGCTATTCGGTGCGGGCGGAGACGCGGGACAAGCGCTACGACCGCGCCATCGAGCTGCGCACGGGAGAATCGAGGCTCGTGGAGCTGCTCGCCGAATGAGCCCGCATTCCTTTTGCTTGCCGACGCGTTGCCAAGGGTGGGTGTGTGGGGCATAGGGTTGCCTTGATTTGCTGGAGTCGTTGCGAGCGTCACCGGTTGGAAGGGGAACAACGAGGCTCACGCATGGCCCGTCGCCGCAGCCTGCACGTGCACCGAATTGCCGTTGCGCTTGCGATTGGCGTCGCGGCGCCGCAGGTCCTGGCCCAGCAGCAGGAGCGTGCGCCGTGGCAGACCGAGACCAATTCGGCGGCATCGCAATCCCCGCCGGTAGCGGCGCCCCTCACCGTGCCAAGCCCCGTCGCGGCCCCGCCGATCGTCTCCGTCCCGCCCAACACCACGGTCGTGCCACGCTCCGCGCCCGAGACAAGACCAGCGCCGGGCGCCGCCATTGCGGGACAGGTTTCGCTGGTCGCCTTGCTCACCCAGGACGGACAGAACATCGAGCAGGGGCTCGTGTGGCGTGTCTTTCGCGGCAAGCCGGGACCCGACGGGAAGATGAGGCTCGTATCGACGCATCGCGAGGCGAGCCCGACGCTGCGCCTGGAGGCGGGCGACTACATCGTCAGCGTCGCCTTCGGTCGAGCACACCTGACCCGCAAGGTCACGGTCTCGAGCGAGCGCCCGGCGCAGGAGCGCTTCGTGCTCAATGCCGGAGGCCTGCGGCTCGCTTCCGCCCTCGCCAACGGCGAGGCTGTCAACGAGAAGGCGGTCAGCTACGAAATCTACTCCGATGAGCGCGACCAGTACGGGCAAAGAATGCGGGTGATGACCGGGGCCAAGCCGGGCCTCGTCATCAGGCTCAACGCCGGCATCTACAACATCGTGGGCACCTACGGCGATGCCAATGCGGTTGCCCGATCCGACGTGACGGTGGAGGCCGGCAAGCTCACCGAGGCGACGCTCAGCCACGCGGCAGCGAAGGTGACCTTCAAGCTCGTCGCGCGCGCCGGCGGTGATGCCATCGCCGATACACAGTGGAACGTGGCCAATGCCCAGGGCGAGAGCGTCAAGGAAAGCGTCGGCGCGCTGCCGACCCATGTCCTTGCGCCCGGCGCCTATACGGTCAGCGCCAAGAACGCCGGCGAGGTCTTCCAGCGCAAGTTCACCGTGCAGGCGGGGGACGCCGTGCAGGTCGAGGTGCTGCGGCGGTAAGGCGCGGCTGTCCCCTCTCCCCATTCTTGTTCAGAATGGGGAGAGGGCTAGGGTGAGGGGCGGCCGCTTGCTCCGACGTTTGTCGCCGCCCCTCACCCCGACCCTCTCCCCGTAAAAACGGGGAGAGGGAGAAGAGTTGCGCAGGAAGGGCGCACGCCATAGCCTCGCGGCAACCAGACAGCCGGAGGAAACATGATGCGCAACAGCCGGATCGAGGTGCGACCCATTGCCGGGGCCATCGGCGCCGAGATCCACAATGTCGACGTCGGCGCGGACCTCGACGAGGGCACCGTCGGCGACATCCGCCAAGCCCTGCTCGACCACTGCGTCATATTCTTCCGCGACCAGAAGCTCGACGTGGCGCGCCACAAGGTCTTCACGCGCCGCTTCGGCGAGATCTTCATCCACCCCAACTACAAGGGCACGCAGGCCGATCCCGAGATCATCGTGATCACGCGCGAGCCCGGCGACAAGAAGATCGTCGGCGAGGATTGGCACGCCGACACCACCATGATGCCCGAGCCGCCGATGGGCGCCATCCTCTACGCCATCGAGGTGCCGCCTTATGGCGGCGATACGCTGTTTGCCAACCAGTATCTGGCCTACGAGACGCTCTCCGACGGCATGAAGAAGATGCTGTCGGGGATGCGGGCGCTGCACTCGGACCGTATGGTGGCGGGCCCCCAGGCCAACAAGAATGCGTTCCGCGCCACCAAGGTGCGTGAGGACGCCGAGTGGCGCGAGACCGTGAGCGCGCACCCGGTGGTGGTCACGCATCCCGAGACGGGGCGCAAGCTGCTCTACGTCAACGCCTCCTACACGGTGGGCTTCGAAGGCATGACGGAGGCGGAGAGCAAGCCGTTGCTCGGATATCTGCTCGAGCACGGCCACCGGCCCGAGTTCACCTGCCGCTTCCGCTGGGAGACGGGCTCGATCGCCTTCTGGGACAACCGCGTCTGCAAGCACCTCGCCATCCACGACGCCGGCCCGTTCCGCCGCGTCATGCGCCGCACGCAGATCGCCGGCGGGCCGATGGGTTGAGAGGACTGCAGGATACTGAAGACGCCGCTGTGTGCGGTCGTCGGCATCGAGGTGCCCTCGCCAATCCGGCGACGGCTCAGCGAGTAAACCAGGAAGCATCGCCGGGGGTCAGGATCTCCGGCCCCTGGTTGGACGGCTGATCGAGGTTCAGCACCGGCTCGAGGTCCGGCGCGACAGCAATCCGGTCGCTCAGGGGGGCGCCGATGTTGAAGCGCTTGCGCAATGTGGCAATGATGGAGGTGTGGTCGAAGGGATAACCTCCGGGCGCAGCGCGCAGCACCGTGCGCGGCTTGATGTAGGGTGAAACGATGACCGCCGGAACCCTCACCCCGTAACGGTCGAAGTTGAAGGGATCGGTCACGACATTGTCGGGGGGAACGGCTGCAGGGGGCGGAACGTGATCGAAAAGGCCTCCGTGCTCGTCGTAGATTATGATCAGCAACGTCGAATTCCAGTTTTTCCCACGCCTGACGGAGTTGTAAACGTCGGCGATGAGCTTTTCGCCGGGAGTTATGTCCCCAACGGGATGCTGGTCATCCGGCTTCGACAGGGAGACATTGAAATCCCTGTAAAGCGGCTCGACAAACGAATAGCTCGGTAATTTGCCATATTCACAGTCCGACATGAACCGAGCGAGGCTGGCGAAGGTGTTGGTGCCACCGATCTGCACCAATTCAATGAGGTATTGCAATTCCGTCAAGATAGAGGAGTGGGGGACGGACCCGTACCGAAAATATATCTTCCAGCTGCTGCCGTTGTTTGCATTCTCGAGTTGCTTGAAAATCGTCGGCGACGCGAATCCGCCCACGATCTTCGACACGAAGTTGTCCTCGTATCCGTGGGCGTCCGGCTCCGCTGTGTCTTTGGGCGTGCCGGTGTGCAAGAATAGGCGGTTGGGCCATGTTTGGCAGGGCGCCGAGGCAAACCAGCGATCGCACACCGCGAATTCGAGAGCCAGCCGGCTCAAGACCGGAATTTGCTCGGGCTTGAAATAGTGCATGACATGCCGGGGATCGCTCGGGGCGGGTTTCGTCTGGCGCATGTAGTTCTTGACGAAGCCACCCATCGTGGGCACTGCGCCGGGCGGCACCCGACCATGGATACCGAAAAGCTGCTCGTTGATGTCGAGGAATGTCTCGCCGGGGTCGGGATCCGGAATGAGAAATGCGTAGTCGGTGGGGTCGTTATAGACGGCAATCGGGTTATTGTTTACGTCCAAATTGCTTTCATTGCCGGACAGACCGTCAAACCCCGCATCGGCGGCATAATACTTGCCGAGTGCACCGAGCATACTGTCGAAGGAGCGATTCTCCAGCATGAGAACCACGACATGGTCGATCTTACTCAACGGGGATTGTTGAGCCGCCCCCCTGGAGGGCAAGCCGAGCTTGGCGGCGCCCATGGCCGCCGCCGCAGTGGAATATTTGAGGAAGTCGCGGCGTTGCATTGTCGAACCCCCAGGGCCGCTCGGCCGCCACAGAGCGCGCTATCGGCTCTCCCTGGTCAGCACCCACCGCTCGGGCTTGCCGCCGGATGTGAGCGATTGCCGTGTGCCGTCCAGCTTGCCGTCGGGCGTCAACACGAACCGGACCACGCCGCGCTCCTCCTTGGTTCCCTCGCTCACCTCGTAGGCGCCCCCAAGGGAAACCTTGCCATCGAATTGGCCGGCAATGACACCCTTCAGGCCTGGATTCGCTGCCGTGCCTCGGAATTCCGCGCGCACAGAATTGCCGTTCTGCTTGACCTCGAAACGCTCCCCCTTCTCGCTGATCCATACCCCGGTGAGGTCATGGTCTTGGGCTTGGACTCGCAGGTGCTGCGAATGAAATGGGGCCGGCCGCGCGTCAATCAGCAACCCAGCTTGGCTGGCGGTCCATCCGTCGGGAGAGAAGAAAAGCGCGGCAATCGCTGCCATTGCGCCGGTCGGGTATCTCCATTTGCGCGGTGCCATCATGGAGCTCGTTCCTCCAAAGTTTTGACGATCGGATCAACTTCCAAGATGAAACTATGGCAGAGCTCTCGCGCTGAAGTCAGCTTACGACGCCACGTGCCGGGCGGCAATCGACCTCAATTGTGGCGCGTTGGGGTTGGCCGCTCTAAGCTGGATCGAGGAGCCCAAGAGCGGCCGCCCCTGGAGTGTTGTCGATGGCTATCGTGCTGCAGGAAACATTGCGCGCCGTGTTCTATGCGCCCTTTTACGCAGCGCTTGCGCTCGACGCCTATGGCCAGGAGGGCGTCGAGGTGCGGTTTGTCAGCTCCCCCACCCCCGCGCAGGCTGCACGCGGTCTCGCCGACGGCACCGTCGACGTAGGCTGGGGCGGGCCGATGCGCGTCATGTACACGAACGAGCAGGATCCGAGGTGCGATCTCGTGTGCTTCTGCGAGGTGGTGACCCGCGACCCCTTCTTCCTGATCGGTCGGACGGAAAGACCCGGTTTCAAGCTCGCTGATCTGATGGGCAAGCGCCTGGCAACCGTCAGCGAGGTGCCGACGCCCTGGCTGTGCCTGCAGGAGGACATGCGGCGAGCGGGGCTCGACCCCGCAAAGCTCGATCGCGTCACAGGCCAGTCGATGGCGAGCAACGCAGGCGCACTGCGGCGTGGCGAGGTCGACGTGGTGCAGCTGTTCCAGCCCTTCGCCGAGGAGCTCCTGGAGGCGCGGGCGGGACACATCTGGTATGCTGCAGCCCAGCGTGGCCCCACGTCCTACACGACGCTCTATGCGCGCCGGGCGCTGCTGGCCGAGCGCCGGGACGAATGTGAGCGCATGGTGCGCGCCATCCAGCGCACGCTGAAATGGGTGCACGCTTCAGACGGAGCGCAGCTTGCTGCTGCCATCGCTGGGTATTTCCCCGACGTGCCGCAGCCGCGGCTTGCCAAGGCGCTCGATCGCTACAAGGCGCTGGGCCTTTGGGGCCGAGACACGCGCCTGCCGCGGTCGGGATACGAGCGCCTGCGGGCAGGGCTCGTCTCGG
Organism: Alphaproteobacteria bacterium; assembly: GCA_005888525.1. Taxonomy (GTDB): domain Bacteria; phylum Pseudomonadota; class Alphaproteobacteria; order Rhizobiales; family Hyphomicrobiaceae; genus AWTP1-13. The sequence goes on along the minus strand of VBAB01000070.1, from coordinate 9,114 downwards.
GCGGCCTGGTAGCGAAGGGGACGCCATATGAGATGGCGGTCGACAACACGCTGGCCGAGCTCGTCGCCCGCCAAGACCCGCCGGCGCTCAAGCGCTGACGCTATTCGCAATCGCAAGGGAGAGAAACGACCATGACCCAAGCCCTGTCAGGCATCCGCATCATCGACATGACGCATAACCAGGCGGGGCCCGCGTGCACGCAGATCCTGGGCTTCCTGGGCGCCGATGTGATCAAGCTGGAGGAGCCCAAGGGCGGCGACATCGCGCGCACCAACATGCGCGACAAGAAGGACAGCGACAGCCTGTTCTTCCTGGTGCTCAACGCCAACAAGAAGAGCCTGACGCTCAACCTGAAGACCGAGGAGGGCAAGCAGCTCTTCAGGCAGGTGATCGCCAAGTCGGACGTGCTGGTGGAGAACTTCGGGCCGGGAGCGCTGGACCGCCTGGGGCTCGGCTACGAGGCGCTGGCCAAGGTCAACCCGCGGCTCGTCTACGCCACCATCAAGGGCTTCGGCACCTATGGCCCCTACAGCGGCTTCAAGAGCTTCGAGCCGATCGCCCAGGCCATGGGCGGGGCGATGTGCGTCACGGGCTTTCCCGACAATCCGCCGACCTACACCTGGCCCGCGATCGGCGATTCCGGCACCGGCATGCACATGGCGATCGGCATCCTGGCCGCGCTGCAGCAGCGGCATGTCTCGGGCCGGGGGCAGCATGTCGAGGTGTCGATGCAGGACTCGGTGGTGAATCTCGTCCGCGTCAGCTTGCGCGACCACCAGCGCTTCGGTCATCCGCCGACCCGAACGGGCAACCAGCTCGGCCGCAATGTGCCCGGCACCACCTATGCCTGCGCGCCCGGCGGCCCGAACGACTACGTCTTCCTCTACGCCCAACCGCAGATGTGGCCGGCCGTCGTGCAGGTCATGGGACAGCCGGAGCTGACCGACGATCCGCGCTTCAAGACGCTGGAGGCGCGCTGGGAGAATCGCGCCGCGCTCAACGCCATCGTCGAGGCCTGGACGCGCCAGCGCAGCAAGCACGAGGTGATGCGCCTGATGGGGGATGCCGGGGTGCCGTGCGGCGCCTGCCAGGACACCGGCGAGGTGCTGGCCGACCCGCACCTGCGGGCGCGTGAGATGGTCGTCGACGTGGATTACCCCACACGCGGCACGTACCAGACGGTGGGTTGCCCGATCAAGCTGTCGGACTCGCCCATCGCCGTGAGCCGCCCGCCGCTGCTGGGCGAGCATACCGACGACCTGCTGGCCTCGCTCTGCGGGGTCGCCCCCGGAGACGCGAAGCGCTTGCGGGAGAAGGGCGTCGTTTGACTTCGGGCAGTCAGCCTATTGCTGCCATCGTCTTTGATCCGATAACCAACGCCCCCTCTCCCCTCCGGGGAGAGGACGTGAGGCCATGACTTACGATCGCGGGCGCCGACCTGACCACGAGCATTCGCTCGATGGCGCGGTCGTAAGTCATACGGCCGAACTGGTGAGGGGGTACTTCGCTGCACGGAAGGAAGGCCCCCTCATCCGCCCCTACGGGGCACCTTCTCCCCAAGGGGAGAAGGAAGTCAGCAGCGCTGCACGAAATGTCGGTAGTCCGCCCGTTGCAATTTCGGCCGGTTAAGGTCAAGACACCCGTAGCGTTGCAATGGCGCCCCGCGGCGTCAACTCGGTGTGCCAGCAGTCGATCGTACTTATTTGCGCTGTCTCTCAAGGGAGATACTCATGGCCCAGCAAGCGATTGTCCTAAGCCCAGATCACTTGAGTGCGATAGGTCGGCTCGTGGTTGCCGTCTCTAAGATCGACAGCCTGTTGACCGATCTGTTGGCGGGCTTCATGCGATGCAGCATCATGGCAGCCATCATCACGGTCCACCATCAGCAGCTTGCCAGCAAGGTGTCGAGCTTGCTCGCCCTCATGAAGCTGGGGCTTGGAAAGCCGGATGGCGAGTTCAAGAAGATATTCGACCTCATGAACGACGCGAAACGGATCGCAGACGAACGGAACACAATCGTGCACTGTCTGTGGACTGTCGGCGACGATGGCGAGCTGGTGGCGTGTCGGTTTACCGCGAGAGGGGAATTCAAGCGGTCCCGGAAACCCTACAGCGCTGCAAAAATTGCGGCGCTTTCTCGGGAAGCTGACGAGCTGGTGGTGAATCTAGCACGGCTTCGCGATCACTTTCCCGCAACCCCGCTTCAATCTCCACAGGACTAGGCTTGGCGCCGCCGATCGGTGGAGATCGGACGAAGCGGCCTCGCCTTCATCTGGTTGCCGGCAGCCGAGGAGGGCACCACGATGGGGGTGCGCACGCCGGCGGCGTACCAGGCTTCGAGGTCCTCGCGCACACGGGCGGCGGGGCCGAACAGGGTGCAGTCGGCGAGCCAGGCGTCGGTGAGGTACTTGGGCACGTCGTCCATGCGCTTGTCGGCGATGGCGGTCTCGATCGCCGTCATCTCTTCGACGTAGCCCGCTTCCTTCCAATAGTTGCGGTAGTTCGGCAGCAGCGCGTAGTGGGTCAGCGTCTTGCGGTTGACCGCCTTGGCGGCCTCGACGTCGTCGCTGATGCAGGTCGGGATCATGTTGCCGATGAAGAAACCGGCATCCCTCCGCTTGTCCGCCGGCAGGGCCGCGAGCGAGTCCGCCATATGCGAGCGTGCGCCGTTGGCGAACACCATTCCGTCGGCGATCTCGCCGGCCAGCGCGATCATGCCCTTGCGCAGGGTGGCGAGATAGACCGGCGGCAGCGCGCCGCTGGCGTCGTGGGCGCGCAGCTTCTGCACGAAGGTGCTGATGTCGCCGAGCGGTTTGCCTGGTGTCACGCCCATGCGCACGTGCGCCGGCGCGTGGCTCACCCCGATGCCGAGACGGAAGCGGCCACCCGAGACCTCGTGCAGGAAGGCGGCGCTCTGGGCGAAATCGCCAACCGTGCGCGCGTAGATCGGCGCGATCGAGGTGCCGAATGCGATATGCTCGGTGACATGCGCCAGGGCCTCGCACAGCGACATGTTTGAGAAGACGCTGGGCGCGTAGATGCCCGCAAAGCCGCGCCGCTCGATCTCGCGGGCGACCTCGAGCGTGGCGCGGCGCCGTCCCGGCACGGCCACCAGGCTGACCGCGGGAAGCTGCTGGGGCATTTGTCTCTCCTACGTTGCGTCGTCATTCCCCGCGGAGCGAAGCGAAATGCGGGAATCCAATTTCACCGCACCGCCTTTGCGCCTGGATGCCCGCTCAGCGCTTCGCTTGGCGGGCATGACGAATAGCCGGGTGCATCCCGCAAAAGCAGCGTCGCTGCGCCTTCAGCTCACCTTCTCCAGCTTCTGCAGGGAGCGGATCGAGCTCGGCATCGGCTTGTCGGGGAAGCTGGTCTTCCAGTTGGTGTAGGAGACCTCGCCGACGTAGATATCGCCTTTGGAATCGAGCGCCAGGCCGTGCGGGGCGATGAACTTGCCGGGCTCGAGCCCGGGGCCCTCCTTGCCGCCGAGCCGGGCGATCAGCTTGCCTTGGCCGTCGACGATGGAAAGGCGCGGGCCCAGGTTGGGCGCCTTGAGATTGACGGGCATGCCGGGTCCCAGCTCGCCGATGACGAACGTGGGCTTCTTGCCGCGGCAGCAATAGAGGCCGCACGGCCGGTGCAGGTTGTTCCACTGCGCCTCGTATTTTCCGTTGCCGTCGAACACCTGGACGCGGTGGTTCTCGCGGTCGGCAACGTAGACCCAGCCGTCGTCGTCGGTGGCGATGTTGTGGGCGATGTTGAACTGGCCTGGCTCGGTGCCCGACTCGCCCCAGGACATCAGCAGCTTGCCGGCGGGCGAGAACTTGTGCACGCGCGCGTTGCCGTAGCCGTCCGAGACGTAGATGTCGCCCTTGGGCGAGAGGGCGGTGTGGGTGCAGCGATGGAACGGCTCGCCGCTCATGAAGGGTGCGGGCTTGCCGGGAACGCCGATGGTGAGCTCGATCTTGCCCGCGGTCGAGCACCTGCGCACGGTGTGGTCGCCGTCGTCGGTGCAATAGAGATTGTCGTGGGCATCGATGTGCAGCCCGTGCGCGCGGCGGAAGATGCCTTCACCCCAGGAGCGCAGGAAATTGCCCGCCCGGTCGAACACCATCATCGGGTGCTCGCCGCGGTTGAACACGTAGACCTGGTCCTTGCCGTCGACGGCCACGGCGGCGACGTCCTTGAAGGACCAGCCGTCGGGCAGCTTGGCCCAGTTCTCCACCACGCGGTAGCGATGCTCGCCGCTGCCCAGTACGACCGACATTTGCGCGACTCCTTTGATTGGCTGAAATGGTGACGGCCCGGTGGGGCCCGTGCCGCCTCAATCGATCGGCACGAAGATCGAGTGCCGCATCTTGCCGCTCACGGACTTCGACAGATGGCCCTTGCCGCTGGTGTCCTCGACCAGGAGCACCTCGCCGGCGCCGATGATGCGGCTCTCGCCGTCGCTGGCCGTGATCTTCACGCCGCCGTCGAGGTTGATGATGTACTGGCGGCGCGGGGCGGGGTGCCAGTCGAGGTCGTAGTCGCCGGACGTCTCGCGGAAGATGATGCCGGTGGCCTTCAGCCGCTCGGAGAACTTGCTGAAGTCCCGCTCCTCGACCCACTTCACCTCGATGTCGCGGAAGTGCGTCTCCCCCTTCGCATCGACGTAGATATTGTGAATGCGCATGCGGCGCCCTCCCGACTTGTCTGTTTCCGGCGAGTGTAGCGGGGGCCGGCAGCAGCGCAAGCATAGCGGGTTCGGCGACCTGCAAGGCTGGCATGCGTGGTGCGTCCTTGGACCCTCGGAAAAGTCTGACGGCGAAGGCGGCGTTCGCGGTGGCGGTCTCTCACTCAGCGGTAATCCACCACCCCGTGGTGAGCTTGTCGAACCACGGCAAGGCGGGTGCGGCCGTCCTTCGACCCTCGGAACAAGTCCGAGGGCATGCAGGCTCAGGACGAAGGCGGCGTTCGTGGTGAGGCACTGCAAGCCAAATGGTGAGATCGCCGCGATGTCGCCGCGTCAGCGAAACGAAGGCGCGTAGTGCAGGCCGCCCTTGGTGGCCAGGTTGTTGAGCCGGCGCTCCAGCTTCAAGGGCGACTTGAGCCCGAGGTGGCGCTCGAAGATCTCGCCGTAGTTGCCGACCTGCTTGATCATGCGTTGCGTCCAGTCGGCGCTGAGGCCGAGCCGCCGGCCGAAATCCGTGTCGACGCCGAGAAAGCGGCGCACCTCCGCGCTGGTCGATCCCTTCATGGCGTCGACATTGGCGCCCGTGATGCCCAGCTCCTCCGCTGCGATCAGCGCATAGATCGTCCAGCGCACGACGCTGAACCATTCCTCGTCGCCTTGCTTGACTGCCGGGCCGACCAGCTGCCGGGCGGCAATTTCCGGCAGGATCATGTGCTCGCTCGGGTCTGAGAACTTCTGACGCGCGAGCCCCAGCACGGACACGTCTGCGGAAAGCACCTGGCAGCTCTTGTTGGTATAGGCGGCGACGGCGTCCTGCCACTTGTCGAACTTGGAGAGCTCGAATGGCATCCTGAGCGCGCTGAAGTAGTCGCCGATGCCCTGCGCATCGGCCGTCTCCGCCATGACGCAAATGCGTGCCCCCGACAGCTCGAGCGCGCTGGCGACGCCTTGCGACTTGCGCACCATGAAGCCCTGGCCGTCGAAGACGAGGACGCCGGGAAAGCGGACGCCGAGCGCGGTGTCGTGGCTCGACGTCATGGCGACGTTGCGCGAGAGCACGTCGATCTCCCCGTCCAGCAGCGCAGAGAAGCGCTCGGTCTCGAGCACCGGGCGAAACTTGACGGCATCCTTGTTGCCCAGAACGGCCACCGCCAGGGCGCGGCAGAAGTCGACGCTGATGCCGCTCCAAATGCCCTCGGCGTCGACCGTGGAGTACCCCGTGGGACCGTTGCCCACGCCGCAAATCAGATGCTCGCGTGCGCGCACTCCCTCCAGTACGCTGGCCAGCACGGGGGAGGCCGCGGCAAGCGCCGTGAGGCCGAGGGCGGCGGCAAAACGCAAGGCTCGGCGCAAGAGGCCCCTCATGCCGTCCACCGCGTGTTAATCCTGTCGAGCGTGGGAACGTCCAATGGACTGCAAGGGTCCCGCGCTGGCGCGGCCGACCCTGGTCCACAAGCCTACGTGTGTACCCCGCAGCGGGCACGGGTCAAGTCTTGACCTTTGCGCGTCGTTGGGTCAGGCGCCTTTGCACCTCGATGGAGGCACGGTCGTTCGTGCCGGTCGATCCGTTGTGCCGTCGGGTGTGCTTTCTCACCTTGCTCCAAGTCACGCGTTGCCGGCTGTGTTGGGTACACCGCCCGCGGACCATATGTCAGCGTTGACATGGTCGGCTGCCGGCACGCGGAGTCGCGCAGGCACTTTGGGAAGCTTTCCGGCCAAGGCGAGCTGCAGGATCCATCGACGCTCCATTTCCGCCGACGCAAATGGATTGGTGCATAGCGACTTGAGGTCGAGCTTGGACGCGGCAAAGATCGAGGAGAAACTTCTGGCGCGCTCGAATCCTTCGCATGCCGAGCAGACAAACCACGCGCCCTTGTCCTCGCCAGGATCAATCGCATCGAATCGCGAGCAGGCGGGCCAGAACGGTTCTTGGACCTGCACATCGCCTTTGCTCAATCGGTCGAACAACTGCGCGAGGGTATTCACGCAGACCAGACGTTGGCCTGCTTCCCGGGCAACCCGCGCCAATGTCGACAAGCGCGGCAGACTTGGATGCGTGCGGCAGATGCCTTGTAGAGTGCTGAAGGCAAAATTGAGCGCCGCACAGCGCACATCCAGTGGCCGTTCGGCAGTTCGCCACACATTGTAGGCGGCCAAGCCATCCCGAAACTGCGGATCGAGCGATGCTCCGTCCGCGTGCACTGCCATCAGGGAAGCACCAAACGGGTGGCGTCCGATGAGCTGCAGGGCCTCGCGTCGCGCGGCGGCATCCGGCTGCCAGGTCGGGACCTTCTCGGCCAAGAGCCCGGCTGCCGCCAGTTTGGCGGCCCGGTCGGCCTTCGCCGCGAACAGGTTGAGCTCAAACCCGTCGTTGGGGGCATCTGGGCTGTCCGGCACCAGCACAGGCTCCCCCGCCAAGAGACGGTATAGGGAATATCCCATGGTTGAGAAGTCGTGGCGAAGATGATGATTGACCGTAGTCCCTGCCTGGATTTCGAACATGACGAGGGGTGAATGCCGGGCGAAAAAACGGCTGCCCCCTTGGAGGATGCGTTGCTCTTCCCCCTCGGCGTCAATCTTGATGAAATCGGGAGAGCTCCACTGCCTCGTTGCGTCCTCGTGGTCCAGGGTCGTAAGCCTCACACGTTCCCCCGATCCACTCGCACCAAGAGCGTTCAATTCGCTGGACGTGCCGAAAACGAGATGCGCCTCACCTTCTTGGTTCGATACCGCTGCTGGAATGATGTGCAGGTTCGCGCAGCCATTCAGCACTGCGCTACGGTTTAGGAACGTGCGTGTCTCGCTGGTGGGCTCATAAGCGTATACGGCTCCCGTCAACCCGGCTTGCCGTGCCATCGGAATGCTGTACACACCCAGATTGGCTCCGATATCGATCGCAGTCATACCCGGCCGTATACATCGCCGGACAAACGCCACTTCCTTCTCGAACCAGGCTTCCTGCTCGAGCAGCACATAGGTCGTAATGGCATTGATTGCATTTGGAACGGAGAGAATTGCCCCATCCTCGGCAGTGCGAACACAAAGCTCACGCATGCTCGTATCCTCTGGACGCGCCTTGCATCGATATTGCGGTCACCAACGATCTACCATGTGCGCGTGCATCGCGGATGGGGCATGATCGCTACGATGGCGAGCCCCGGCCAGCGCACGCTCACGATTGCCGCGGAGAAGGCGCCACCGGGCGCGATGGCCGTTGTCGTGATCCGCAGCGGGAAGACGGGCGCGGAAGTCAAATACACGGTCGCCGAGAGCCGGCTGCCGATGCTCGGCGAATGGAACAGGACGCTCGACGCGCTGGGCGGACACTGCTGGCTGGTGGAAGTGGCGGCAGCAGTCGCGCAATGGGCATCACGCGAGACTGCACCGTCATGCACGGTTTACTGCTTTGACCCGCTGATTAAGAATTAGCAGAATGCTGCAGCTCAACAGTTGCTCAAACCGCGCGCACCCATGCAGGATTTTGCCGCTGCCATTGCCGAAGCGCTTCGGCTGATTGCCACCTTCGACGCCGATCTCGCCGAGATCGTAGGCCTGTCCTTGCAGGTGAGCCTGGCAGCGAGCTTCTGCGCTGCCCTCATCGGCCTCCCGGTTGGCGCTTTGATCGCCATCGGCAGCTTCCGCGGCCGGTCGATCCTGATCCTGCTGCTGAATGCCCTGATGGGACTTCCGCCGGTGGTCGTAGGGCTCGTCATCTACCTCATGCTGTCGAATGCCGGCCCGATGGGTGGCTTCGGCCTGCTCTACTCGCCCGCGGCCATGATCATCGCCCAGACCGTGCTGGTTGCCCCGATCGTCGCCGCGCTCGGCCGGCAGACGATCGAGGACCTGCGACAGGAGTACGACGAGCAGCTGCGCGCGCTCGGAGTGGGGCCGCTGCGGGCGGTACCGACGCTGCTGTGGGATGGCCGCTTCAGCTTGCTCACGGCCTGCCTCGCCGGCTTCGGGCGCGCCATCGCCGAGGTCGGCGCGGTGATCATCGTCGGCGGCAACATCAATCACGTCACGCGCGTGATGACGACCGCCATCGCGCTCGAGACCTCGAAGGGGGACTTGGCGCTGGCGCTCGGTCTCGGCCTGATCCTGCTGACCGTCGCCGTTGTCGTCAACGCGCTGGTGTTGGGCTTGCGGGTGACTGCGGCCCGCTCGGCCTATGCTTGAGGTGGGAGTGCCGCCCCAGAGTGCTGTCGACGGCGCGCGATGTGCCAGTGCGATCCTGCCGATCCGCGGCGAAGACTTGGTGTTCGAGCGCGGCGGCCGGCGGCTTCTCGACCATATCGACGTCGAGATCGGCGGCGGCGGCACGCTGGTCCTGATCGGCCCGAACGGCGCGGGCAAGAGCCTGCTCGCACGCGTGCTGGCAGGTCTGGTTACGCCGACGGCCGGGCAGCTGACCTGGGCCGGCCGCGCTCCGGATCGTC
>VBAB01000105.1 GCA_005888525.1 Alphaproteobacteria bacterium | reverse complement strand
TACCGCTCGTGCTCGACCGGTCGCTACCTGTCCAGGTCCACGCCGGTGCCGCTTTCAACGAATCCTTCGTGGCGTTGAATACGACGAGCAGCTTGCCGTTGCTGTCCTGCGATAGCCGCAGGGACTCGAAGCTCATGGCAACCTCATGCTCGCCCATTCCCAGGAAGCCGCCGACGCCGATCACCGCCGCTGCGACCTTGCCATCCTTGTTCAGGATGATCTCATTGATCTTGCCGATCGATTCATTCGCATCATTCTGCACTGTCGTACCGATCAGCTTGCTGGCCCGAATCTCGTTGGCTTGATGGCTGTACCATTGTACCTGGGCATTCGGGCTCGGCGGCGTCTGCACCTGGGCATTCGGGCTCGGCGGTGTCTTCACCTGCGCATTCGGGCTCGGCGGCGTCTGCACCTGCGCATTGGGGCTGGGCGGCGTCTGCACTTGCGCATTGGGGCTGGGCGGTGTCTGCACCTGCGCATTCGGGCTCGGCGGCGTTTGAACTTGCGCCAACACCGTTGCCGACGCGCCGAGCATTAGCGACAGCGTCGTGGCGGCCAAAAGGCTCTTCATGATGTTCCTCCTCAAGGGTTTCGAGGTGCCTCGCAGGCAACACTCATCGAAGGAACAACGTGCGCTTCCGAGCAGAGTTCCGGCTCACCTCAAAAGATCGCAAAATGGACACGCTCTTGCTCGCGCGTGCAACATCTGCGCCTGAATATGCAAGCGTTTCAGAGCAATACTAACTTTGCACCGTGACGCGGCCGAACACGACGACAATCAGCACATTGTAAAGGGCATGGCAAACGATGGGAACGCGCAAACTCCCGCTGCGTTGCAATTGCCAGCAAAAAAATAATCCCATTACGGTGATCGAGAAAAATCCTGGGGCCGAGTATCCGCCGTGCAGCACCGCCCAACACGCGGTGGAGATGATGGCAGCCACCCAAAAACCGATTTTGCTAGCTGCGAGCGCCGAGAGCAGGAAACCGCGGAACAGCAGTTCCTCGGCGATTGGGCCTCCGATACCCACGACCAATAGCGCGAGCAGCCACAATTCGCCGAACAACGCCGTTGACGGCTGACTTTGAGAAATTTCCGGCGCCACCCAAGCATTGACGACAGTCAGCACGGCCAGTAGTGCTGCCGTCAGACCGGCAGCGATGGCGTACGTGCGCACGCCGCCGGCGGGCGCTCGGAGTGACAACACGTCGCTGACCTTGCCACCGGAGAGCGCGCTTGCGCCGATGGTCAGACCGATCGTAACGAGCTGCCAGGCAGCCAAGGTCAGCAGCGTGCCCATGTCCTCGCGCCAAAGCCCTTGGGCTCTGCCCAGTCCGCGCACCACTTTGTCGATCGAGAGCAGGCCACTCAACGTAAGAATGCCGGCAATCGAGATGAGAAGCGTCGCCAGGAGCGCCCAACCCACCCGCCATGGCGTCCGTGGCACATAGGCGGGCGGACCGGAAAATAGATGCGATGTCGCGTCAGTCACGGGGCTTTACCTCAAGAAGTCGGCCCGGCGCGGCTGGCGGGCAAGGCAAGGCTGGGGCGGGGAAGCATTGGGTCGCCAAGGGCGCTCCGCGAACAGCAAGCGACACCCTCAGAGGCCGATGACCTCAGCGACATCGCGGTCAGGACCAGATAGCTAACGTTGTAAAACGTCTCTGCTTGGCTCCAGTTCCCCGGGTGGACATTGACCGGCGGAGACCGCACGGCGGCACATCCCTGACGGCGAGGACCTCACAAAATAGGCTGGGAGAAATGTGCTCCCGCTTCTGTCGCCTGCGCCGCATAGCGCGAAGCTCTCCAAGCTGAGCAGCGCGCGGATCATTCCCCAACTGGTCTGTTGGGGAACGAAAAAAGCCATGGCGCGTTCATCCGTGCATCGGGGGGTCGGAAAGGTCCCCAATGAGCAGCCATTATCTCGACCAGCTGATCAAATCCGTCGAAGCCGAAGCGGCAGAAGAACAAACGCATTTGAAGGCCCACGAGAGCACCCGACGCTTCCCTTCAAAGCGCGCTGGCGGCGGCCTGAAGCGCGCCCTCCAGCGCCTCGAAGTTCTCAGATCTCTGCGCAAGGCGGAGCGTCGCCGTCCGGCGTCTCACTAGAGCGAGATCGTTCCTGATGGAAGCACTGGGGCTTTCCAGCCCCAACGTTGCATTCGAGGCGATGTGATTCCATCTGAAGCGTCCTGCTCTAGGAACCGACAACCTCCCATTCCACCCGCCTCTCCGCCCTCCGTCACAGCAGGCGGCATGCCTCGAGCCGCTGCAACCGGCGATGTGCGTTCGCCGTTTAGAGGATATGAGCGATTCGAAAAGTGGGCCTCAGAACCGGCTCTTGCTTGCTTTGCCGTCCCGCGATCTCAAGCAACTGCTGCCGCAGCTCACCCACATACCCTGCCGACGCGAGCAGGTTCTCACCGACGCGGACAGCTCGCTCGACCACGTCTATTTCCCGGACAGCGGAGTCGTGTCGGTGGTGGCAGTCTATTCGGACGGTAGCATCATCGAGATGGCAACGATTGGCAGAGAGGGATGCACGGGAGTCCAGGCCGTCTTCGGTGCCAAGACTTCTTCTGCTCGGTTCCTCATTCAGATCCCGGGAAGCGCCGCACAGATGTCGCGCGAGGCGTTCGCACGCGCCATGCGGTCAATACCCTCCTTCCGTCGGCTGGCGTTTGCTTACGTGCAAGCCTTTCAAGAACAAGTCATGGTATCGGCAGCGTGCAATGGTGCGCATGGCCTGAAGGAGCGGTTGGCGCGGTGGCTGCTGATGATGCATGATCGCAGTGACGATGATATCCTCCCCATCGGCCAAGACTTGCTCGCCGACATGCTCGGGGTGCAGAGGCCATCCATCACCAACACTGCTGCAGAACTGGAACGAGCCGGCTTGATCCGGCGCGGCCGTGAGCAAGTGATGATCGTCAACCGGCAGGGCCTCATGGCAGCTTCATGCGAATGCTACCAGCTCGTTCGGTCTCGCATCGCTCATCATCTTCCCAAGACGTATCCCGAAGCGTAATGTACATTACCGACAGGATCGCCTCGATCTGGCAAGAGGTTACGCCAACCGAGGAGGGTGCCATGAAGGCCCGTGTTTTGATCGAAAGCGCATCGCTGGGACCTGACGATCTCAGGATCGCGTTTCAAGCATTCGACGGGGCCTGGGGACAAATCGCCCCCAGCTACACGACGCCGAACGACATCGAGGCGGCACGCATGCGCCTCGCCACGCTGGTCTTGTCTTTGATTGGCGACACCAAGGACGCCAGCGAGATCCAGGCCATTGCCATGCAGGAAATGTCGAAAGGCGGCCGACGCTAATCAGTTGCCGCTGCAGAAGCTCGGCGGCGATATGACGTTCTCCTCTGGGGGCCCCAACCCGACGCTAGCCCTGCGGTATTGCTCGTGTCCGGCTCGAACCTTTGGCCAGACGCCGTAACTGCCGCCAAAGGACACGGTAAGCGGGGTCGATCAGCTCCACATCGCGCACGAGCTTGGCCCCGCCCGCGCGTCGTTCCAGCACGATCTTGCGCGTATGGAAAGCTTCGAGCTCAGGCCGATGGCCGACGCTGACGACCGTCATACCTTCGCGTTCGACCAACAACTCCATGAGCTTTACCTGGCTCTTGGGATCGAGTGCTGCAGTTGCTTCATCGAGCACGACAATGTCGGGGTTGTGTAGAAGTATGCGGGCGAACGCCAAGCGCTGCTTCTCACCACCTGACAGCGTCTGGTCCCATTGCCCCTCCTTCTCCAGCTTGTCGGCGAGATGCTGCAATCCGACACGCTTGAAGGCGTCGGCTATGTCCTCGAGGTT
>VBAB01000104.1 GCA_005888525.1 Alphaproteobacteria bacterium | reverse complement strand
TCCGCCACTCCTCGCTACGCTCACGCTGTCACCGGGTTTCGGCGCCAGGCATGACGTGGACTCCTATACCGACCGCCACGACCTTCGCCATCTCCCCTCACCGAACGCAAGATTTGGCTTGCGCATCTGATTTGCGCGCTTCGATGCCTGCGCCTGGTCACAACTGCTTCGATGAGGGTGCGAAGCTTTCTCCAAGGCTGCCGCCATATGGCCGTTGTGCGTAGATCCGGCCAGCGGGGCACCCTGCCGGCAATGCGGACACTTTCCGCAGAAATATCCGAACTGCTCCCCCTAATTGCGCTGAAAGCGCAACATAATGCCACCTGTTGCCGTTCCACAAAAAACGCAATTGGTCTAGCAGTCGCCTGGAACTCATGCTCCAGCTGTGCCGTTTAGACGGCATGGCAGACCGTTCTGACCGTTGGTCCTTCTCGGAAATCGCGCGACGCACGGCCTCCGTCCTCGGTTCGTCAACGGCATTTGCGCTCGCCTGCGTGACCGTCGTGGTCTGGGCGGTGACCGGGCCCATCTTCGGCTACGCCGACACCTGGCAACTGGTTATCAATACCGGGACCACAATCGTGACATTTCTAATGGTGTTTCTGGTCCAGAACACCCAAAATAGGGACGCGCGTGCACTCCACCTCAAGCTGGACGAGCTCCTGCGCAGTATGGAGAACGCGCGCAACAAACTCATTGATCTCGAGAATTGCAGCGACGACGAACTCGCACATGTCGAGCGTCAATTCCAGGCATTGAAGCATCGGCAGCAGCGCAAGCAGAACGACGAAGGTTACAGACTGAGAACGCGATGACGAACGGGAAAGGCGAGGGCACGCTCCCCACCCACGGCGCGAAAACCCTGCCAAGCGTAGAGGTCGACAGCTACAACCTCGAAATAGAGGATGAGGAGGGCTTTATAGGCGACAAGGCAAGTAAAGGTACGTTCCGCCGCATGCTTGACGAGGTGAGAGGGGTCCTGCGGGAGGATGGTGAAGACCCTTTCGGCGATAAAGACAGCGAAGAGATAAGCAAGAAGAAGCTGGATGCTGTCCTCACGAAGGGTGATGCCGAAGCCGCGGCCGTCGTGCAGAGCGCAATCGAGAGGTTCGCCCAACAGCTCTCACGCGTTGTCCGAAGATTTCTGCGCCACAAATCATGGCAGGAGACCGAGTGCATCGTGTTTGGTGGCGGCTTTCGCGCCGGCCGCGTTGGCGAACTCGCAATCGCTAGGACCGGGATTCTGCTCAAGGAGAAGGGCATCGACGTTGCCATCGAGCTTTTGCACAACGATCCGGATGAAGCGGGGCTGATAGGTGCGGCGCACCTTCTGCCACCATGGATGGTGGAAGGGTATGATGGCATCCTCGCTGTCGATGTTGGCGGCACCAACATCCGCACCGGCATGGTTAAACTGAACCTCGGCAAGGAAAAGGATTTGTCGAAAGCCTCCGTCCACGAGATGACGCTCTGGCGCCATGGCGAGCAAGATGGCCTTGGCCGTGACGACGCAATTGGCGAACTTGCGAAGATGCTCAAAGCTCTCATCAAGGACACGGACAAGAGCACAATGAAGCTCGCGCCCGTGGTTGGTATCGGCTGCCCGGGCCTCATCCGGGAGGATGGACGCATCGAGCGGGGCGCTCAAAATCTTCCGGGCAACTGGGAGAGCAGCAAGTTCAACCTGCCGAAGGAGATCCGGGAGGCCATTCCAAGCATAGGCGAGCATGAGACGCTGGTGGTCATGCACAACGACGCGGTGGTGCAAGGCCTCAGCGAACTACCGCACCTGGCGGCCTACAAGCGATGGGGTGTGCTGACCATTGGCACAGGGCTGGGCAACGCCCGGTTCACAACGCGCAAGAAGCGAAAGAGCTAGTCGCCGACGTGTGCGAGGTAACTGGCGAGATCTGCTCTGGCTCGGTGACGCCCAACTTTTTCAGAACCTGATGGAACAGGTCCGGATGCGGCTCGCCTCTGGACGTATCGTCGCCACGCTCGGTCGAGCGCATTAGCGGCCGCCATCGCCCCATTGCGGAGTGCTGCGGCACGGAACCGATCGCCGCGGTATATCGAGCCTGATGGGAAACGCCGGCCCTTTTTGCACCGGAACTTGGGTTTGGTACGGGCGTTCTCTGATGCAAGCGAAAGGCCGCGCGCGCCATGGCTGCGTGCGCATTCACGGAAGATCAGGAGGTTACCATGGCCAGCGCCACAGCCCATCCCAACCATCAGCTCATATCGAGCGAGGATGTTGAGGGCACCAATGTCTACGATATGAAAGGCACCAAGATCGGAGAGATCGATCACCTGATGATCGACAAGATCTCGGGGCGCGTGACGTACGCCGTCATGAGTTTCGGTGGTTTCCTGGGACTGGGGCATAGCCACTACCCGATCCCATGGGGAACGCTGAAGTACGACACCAAGCTCGACGGGTTCCGCACCACAATAACCGAGCAACAGCTCAAGGACGCCCCCGCCTTCAGTGACGATTCCTGGGCGGATCGGAACTGGGAAAGGCAGACCTATGAGCACTACAAGGTGCAGCCGTATTGGTGAGATGTCGGAAGGTTGCCGCCGCGGGCGGCACCCTCTTCTCTTAGTGGGCGTACGGCATGAACATTCGGTGGGCGGCTCTGGTCCTAGTATGGTCGGCGCAACTGGCGCCTGCCCAGGCTCAGCCTGGTGACCGGGACTGGGTCGCTTACCGTAACGAGCGTTATGGAGTGTTCCTGCGTTACCCGGCGGACGTCCTGCAGCCGGAGCGGACGTCTGAGGCAGGCGACGGCCAGGTGTTCGTCTCCCGGGACGGCAATGCGCGTCTGCTCGTTGGGGCTCTGCCCAACAGCGACCGGCAAAGTCCCGCCGCGTACCAGGAGCAGATCGCGCGCGAGTCGTACCCTGACTACCACGTCACCTACCGCAGAGTCAGCGGCAGCTGGTTTGCGCTGTCCGGTGAAGGCAACGGCAAGACCTTCTACGAAAAGGTGATCTTCAGCTGCAATGGCAGGCTCATAAACAGCTTCGCAATGATTTATCCGACGGCCCAGTCGGGATTGTTCGACCGGGTCGTCGAAGGTATCGAGAAGTCCTTCCGGGCAGGGACGGCGACCTGCCCCGATGTTGGAGTGGCGCCGATCCCTT
>VBAB01000103.1:7035-8711 GCA_005888525.1 Alphaproteobacteria bacterium | reverse complement strand
CGGCTTGATGATCAAATCAATCAATTACGATCCGGAAACCGATCTGACGCCGATCACCTTGGTCGGCACCTATCCGAACATTTTGGCGGTCCCGAACGCCTCGCCGTGGCAATCCGTCCGCGATCTGATCGCGGCGGCGAAAGCCAAGCCTGGCATTGTCACATTCTCCTCGCCAGGCGTGGGGACCTCGCCGCATCTCACCGGCGTGTTGTTCGCGCGCATGGCCGGGATCGATATTCGGCACGTGCCTTACCGTGGCGGCGGACCCGCCTTGACCGATTTGATCGCCGCACGGGTGGATTGCATGTTCAATACCGCCGGCACGCTGCTCACGTCGATCAGGGCGGGCCAGGTCCGCGGGGTTGCGGTGACATCGGGCAAACCCTCCCCGACCGCCCCCGAACTGCCGACCATCGCCGAATCCGGCGTGCCCGATTTTGATGTGACGTCCTGGTATGCGCTCTACATGCCGGCGAACAGCCCCACGTCCATCGTGCAGAAAGTCAGTCACGACGCGGGTGTCATACTGAGCGAGCCGGCGGTGAAAGCGAAGTACGAACAGCTTGGCATTGCCAGCGGTGGATCGACGCCTGCGGAATTGGCCGAGCGGGGACGCTCAGAAGCCAAACTTTGGCGGTCAGTCATGCAGGCCGCCGGCATTCAGCCTGAGTAACCGGTGATCCTGCTTCACGGCACTGCGTACCGATCGTGATGCACGCGCGATGCCGCGTGGTTTGCAAGCAATGCCTCGCGGGGTCGAGGATTAGCGAGCTTGAAAGCGAGCTCGGAAAGGTCGATTAAACTTAAGAGACCCACGGGAGAGCCTTGAATGCGTGCAGCCAAGCTGACGGCCCTCATCGGTGTCTCGGCGCAGCTCATTCTGCTCGGCTCATCAAGTGCCGCAGAGTATCCCTCTAGACCGATCAAGCTTCTCGTCGGCACATCGGCCGGAGGAACGACCGACACAATGGCAAGAACAATCGCGGACCCGCTGTCGAATTTGTTTAAGCAGCCAGTGTTGGTCGAGAACCGGCCCGGCGCCGGCGGCAACATCGCCGCGGAAACGGTCGCGCGGTCCGCGCCTGATGGCTATATGCTGCTGGTCAGCTTCACGAGCCACACTATCGATGCAACGCTCTATCCGAAGCTACCGTTTGACCCGGTCGCTGACTTCACGCCAATCGCCATGATCTCGACCGTGCCAAGCTTGCTGGTCGGCAATCCCAAGATTCCGGCGCAAAACCTGAAGGAACTGATCGCCTTGGCAAAGGCAAAGCCGAGCGCACTCACAATGGCAATCGGCGGCATTGGCTCGTCGCTGCATCTGGCTGGTGATCGATTTAAAATGATGGCCGACGTGAACATTGTGAATGTGCCGTACAAGGGAACGGCCCCGGCACTTACGGACGTCATGGGCGGGCAAGTGGATCTGATGTTTATCAGTCTTGTCACTGGAACCGCCCAGGTGCGGGCCGGCAATTTACGCGCCTATGGGGTCACGAGCGCGGCGCGGCAGCCGTCGTTTCCCGATCTTCCGGCGATCGGCGAAATCGTTCCGGGCTTCGAGTCCGAGGCCTGGTTCGGCGTGTTCGGGCCGGCGAAGCTTCCCGACGAGATCGTCGGCAAGCTTAATCGCGCCGTGGTCGACGCCCTCAAGGACGGCAGGATGCGCGAGC
>VBAB01000103.1:0-6944 GCA_005888525.1 Alphaproteobacteria bacterium | reverse complement strand
CCCGATTAAGCGGATTTCGAGGAGAGCGGGCGGGGTTCAGAAATGTCATGCATTGTCCGCAAGGAGATCATTGATGAAGACCTACAGGATCGCCGCCATTCCTGGCGACGGGATCGGCACGGAAGTGGTGTCGGCCGGCATCGAAGTGCTGCATGCGCTCGCCAAGCGCGAAGGTAGTTTTCAATTCAAGTTCGATCATTTCGATTGGGGCGGCGAGTACTATAAGAAACACGGCCGCATGATGCCGGAGAACGGCCGCAGCCTGATTCGCAATCACGACGCGATCCTGTTCGGCTCGGCCGGTCATCCTGAAATTCCCGACCACATCACGCTGTGGGGGCTGCGGCTCGCCATCTGCCAGCCCTTCGACCAGTATGCTAACGTGCGCCCCACCCGCATCCTGCCCGGCATCACCAGCCCGCTACGCCACGTGTCGGGGCCTGAACTCGACTGGGTCATCGTGCGCGAGAACTCGGAAGGCGAATATGCAGGCGTCGGCGGCCGTGTGCATCGCGGGCTGCCCGAGGAGGTGGCCACCGACGTGGCGATGTTCACCCGCGCCGGCGTGGAGCGCATCATGCGCTTCGCCTTCGCGCTCGCCCGCTCGCGTCCGCGCAAGCTCCTCACCGTCGTCACCAAGTCCAACGCGCAGCGCCACGGCATGGTGATGTGGGACGAGATCGCGGCCGAGGTAGCCACGCAGTTTCCCGACGTCACCTGGGACAAGATGCTGGTCGATGCCATGACCATGCGCATGGTGCTGCGCCCCGCGACCATCGACACCGTCGTCGCCACCAACCTGCACGCCGACATCTTGTCGGACCTGGCGGCGGCGCTGGCCGGCTCGCTCGGCATCGCGCCGACGGCGAACCTGAACCCCGAGCGCAAGTTCCCCTCCATGTTCGAGCCGATCCACGGCTCGGCCTTCGATATCATGGGCAAGGGCATCGCCAATCCGATCGGCACCTTCTGGTCCGGCGTGATGCTGCTGGAGCACCTGGGCGAGAAGGCCGCGGCGGCCCGCCTGATGCGCGCCATCGAGCGCGTCACGGCGGACACCTCGCTGCACACGCCCGATCTCGGCGGCAGAGCTACCACCGCTCAGGTGACGCGCGCCGTCTGCGAGGCCCTGCTCGGCGACAATCGCTAGGGTCGATGGTGCAATCCATGATCAAGGAACTCGACACCGTTGTTCTCACCCGCGACATACCCGAGAAGCAGCTCTGCCAGGGGATCTCGGCGCCGTCGTTCTCGTGCATGCAGACGGCCAGGCGTACGAGGTCGAGTTCGTCACCCTGGGTGGTGAGACAGTCGCCGTCATGACGCTGCCTGCCGACGCCGTGCGCGCCGTCACGGGGCGCGAGATCGCGCACGTGCGCGGGGTGGTGTGATCGGCTACCGCCGCCGTCGAAGAGCGTCTCAGCCCGACTATCCACCTGACGAGCCGCCAGTGCCGAGTGGATGCGCTCCTAATGCTTGTGATCGCCGCGCGGCGCGCTCGTCTCCAAGGCGTCGCGATGGGAGTATTTTTACCTTCTCGACATCATTCGGTCATACCGTCGCATTTCTTGCGGGTGCGAACGTTTGCGGGGAAGCCTGCTTTGGTCGATCAGGCGCCTTGTGCGCCGCCCATAGCCGCCAGAGGTGCACGAGGAATGACGCGTGGGACTTGGCGGAGGCCGCTCCGGGCCCTGGTCGTCGGCGTCTTTATCATGGGCGTCGACGGCGCGAGCGGGAGCCGGGCGCTCGCCCAGGCTCGCGCGACGCCGAGCCCCGTCCAAGCCGTGCCCGTGCCGCACGAGGTTCACGCGCGCGTGGCGCCTCTGAAGGCACCCAAGAGCGCGCTGGTCGAGTTCGACGTCTCGCCGTTCCCCTACGAGGGGCTCGTGCCGCGCACCAGTAGGCCCTTCTTCGACGTCACGGACGATGACGGCCGGCGCGGCCACAGCTCGCGCGCGGGCGTGCTGTGGGAGGACGCCACTTACAGCGACCGCCGGGCGCTGCTGTTCATGCCGAAGGGCTTCGACGTGCGCCGGCCGGGCGTGATCGTGGTCTTTCTGCACGGCAACCGGGCGACGCTGGAGCGCGACGTCGGCGGCCGCCAGCGGGTCGCGGCACAGATCGCGGAGGCCAACGTCAACGCGGTGCTGGTAGCGCCGCAGCTGGCGGTCAACGCCAACGACTCGAGCGCCGGGCGCTTCTGGGAGTCCTACGGTTTCGCGCGGTTCATCGGCGAGGCCGGCGCACATCTGGCGCGGCTGCATGGCGACAAGCGCACGCGTAAGACATTCGCGACCTTGCCGGTTGTCATCGTCGCCTACAGCGGCGGCTACGTGCCCGCCGCCTGGGCCCTGCACAAGGGCGGCAGCGATGCCCGCGTGATCGGCGTGCTGCTGCTCGATGCGCTCTACGGCGAGGTCGACAAGTACGCCGACTTCATCGCCCGCCACCCCAACGCGTTCTTCGTCAGTGCCTACACGTCGTCGTCGGCCAGGGGCAACGAGGCCCTGCAGCAGCATCTGTCCGAGCGCGACTTCCCCTTCGACACCAGCCTGCCGCCGCGGCTGCAGGGAAGCGTGGCGTTCCTGCGCACGTCCGGCGCCGATCACGAGGACTTCGCGACGCGCGCGTGGGTCGACGACCCGATCCGCGTGGTGCTGGAGCGGATGGGCGGGTATGCGCGCGATCCCGGCAAGCGCGTCCAGAGCCGGCACGACCCCGCGCGGTGAGCCCGGCCTTCGCCCCTGTCAATCTGTCGGGTTTGCGTCTCTGCCGCGAAGCGATAAGCTGGCTGCAAGGGCCCGCTATCAGAGGCCGGGACAGCTGGGAGGAGATTACCGTGGCGGTCGACGCTCGAATCCTGTTCGCGCTAGCGAGCATTACGCTGCTGTTGCCGTG
Organism: Alphaproteobacteria bacterium; assembly: GCA_005888525.1. Lineage (GTDB taxonomy): Bacteria > Pseudomonadota > Alphaproteobacteria > Rhizobiales > Hyphomicrobiaceae > AWTP1-13. Next base: position 4,046 of record VBAB01000103.1, on the reverse strand, counting down.
CGGTGCCCTTGCGCAAGCGCCCAAGGCCAACGGCGAGACCCTGAACATCCAGAATTACGCCGGCACGACGGGCAACATGCACGCCGTCGTCGCGAAGGCCAGGGGTCTCTGCACCAAATACAACTTCACCTGCGAACTAAGACGCTGAATTCCGGCACGCTCGGCCTGCAGGCACTGGTCGGCAAGACGATCGACGTGTCGCTGACGGGGACCTTGCTTGCGGCCCAAACGGTTGCCGCGGGCGGCGAAGTCGTGATCGTGGGCACCAGTCTGCCGAATAATGTTTTGGCCGTGAGCGTGCGTAACGACGTGCCTCTGCCCAATAAGAGCAAGGGCTACCCGGCGATCATGAAGGACTTCAAGGGCCTGAAAGTCGGCGAAACTGCGCGCGGGGCGGGTGAAGCCCTGTTCAACCACATGCTGCGCGAAGCGGGCATGCAGCCGAGCGACGTCACATATGTCGCGGTCGGTGGCCCTGCCACGGCCTACGCGGCGCTGGCGGTTGGCAAGCAGATCGACGCCGTAATCATGTTCCAGCCGCTCACCCAGCTCTGCCAGTTCAACAAGACCTGTGCCACGGTGATCGACATGACGGCGGGTGAAGGACCAGCCGCGGTCGCGGCCATGAACGGCGCCCAGGTGCCTTTCGTCATGCGCCGTGAGATGGCTGATGGCAACCAAGCCCTCGTCCAGGCTTTCTACGCCGCCATGCGCGATGCGGCAGCGTGGTTCAACGATCCGTCGAACTTCGAGGAGCTGGTCAAGATCTACACGCCGCTGATCAGCTTCGGCGACCTCCCGGGCGCCGACGAGCTGCGCCGCAACTGGATCAAGAGCGTGATTTCGGCCTACAGCAAGGATCTTTCCGTCAAGCGCTCCTCGGTCAAGGCAATCATCGATTTTTATACCGCGGCCAAGGAGCTCGATAAGCCGGTCGATCCGGCAAAGCTCGTCTGGGACAAGGCGCCCTGACAGGTATTCGGAGGCGGGGCATGAACGACCGGGCTCCGCACTCGATGTCGGTGACGAGCGGACGGCGAGGCTCGGTGGCGCTGGCTCGCGTATCCGTCAACTTCGGTCAACTGCTGGTGGTTGACGACGTTTCGCTCGGAGTCGCACCGGGCGAATTCGTTTCCATTGTCGGTCCGAGCGGTTGCGGCAAGACTACGCTGCTCAATTTCGCGGCCGGCTTGCTGCCCTCTGACGTGATACGGGGGTCGTATCTGGTCGGCGGCGCGCCTCCAGTCAGCGGCAATCGCGACATAGCCTACATGCTGGCGCGCGATGCGCTCTGCCCGTGGCGCACCGCGCTCGAGAATGCGGAGCTGGGCGCCGAGATCCGCGGTGTGCCGCCACCCGAGCGGCGCCAGCGCGCGCTCGAGCTGCTCGACAAAGTGGGGCTCAAGGGTTTCGAGGACGCCTATCCGAAGGCCCTATCGCAAGGCATGCGCCAGCGCGTGGCGCTCGCGCGCACGTTTTCGCTTGACGCGCCGATCCTTCTGATGGACGAGCCGTTCGGCGCGCTCGATGCGCAGACCAAGCTGCAGCTGGAGGATGTGCTTTTATCGCTCTGGCAGCGCGAGCAGCGCACGGTGGTGTTCGTCACGCACGATTTGAGCGAGGCGGTGTCGATGTCCGACCGCGTCGTGGTCATGAGCGCGCGTCCGGGACGCGTCGTCGCCGATGTGCGCATCACGCTCGGCCGGCCGCGCTCGGTGCGGGCGCTGCAAAAGGATCCAGCCTACCACGAGCTCTATTCGCACGTGTGGACCAAGCTCGAGGAGGGGTTGTCGCCGTGACCGATCGCACTACGACCTGGACCGTGCCTCAGATCTGGGCGGGACGCGTCGCAATCCTGGTGGCATTCTTCTCCTTGTGGGAGCAGGTGGCGGCGCGCAAGCTCATCGACCCGATCCTGATCGGCCGGCCGAGCGGCATCGTTACGTTTCTCTGGCAGGAGATTTTCGTCACCGGCAGCCTGATCAAGGATCTGGGCTGGACCATGCTCGGCACCATCCTGGCGTTCCTGCTGGGAAGCGTGTGCGGCGTGCTGGTGGGCATGGTGTTCGTGACCAGGCCGACCGTCGAGGCGCTGCTGAGCCCCATTCTGATGGCGCTCAACGCCATGCCGCGCATCGCGCTGGCACCCCTGTTTCTCATCTGGTTCGGCCTGGGCATCGGCTCCAAGATCACAATCGGCTTCAGCTTGACGTTTTTCATCGTGCTGTCGAGCACGGTGGCGGGCGGACGGGGGGGCAATCCCGATCACATCACGCTGGCGCGCACGCTGGGGGCCAGCGAGACGCAAATCTTTCGCAAGTTCATCCTGCCGAGCGCGGTTCCCGTCATCTTCAACGGGCTCAGGCTGGGGCTGATATTCGCGCTGCTCGGGGTGATCGGCGGCGAGATCATCGCCTCCGAGCACGGCCTCGGCCAGACGCTGACCGTGCTCGCCGCCAGCTTCAAGACCAGCGGCGTGTTCGCCGTCATCCTCCTGTTGGCCCTGGTCGGTGTCTGCATCACCTGGGGCATGACGTGGCTGGAGAATTGGCTGCTGAGATGGAGATGAGGCTCCCCGGTCGGGCCACGGCCTGTTGCACGCCAATTAACTTCTTCCGAACCGTGCCACTGGGCGATTGATTGATACTCGCCTGGAAAGCGGTCGAGGGGTTGGGCCGCGAATGTGCAGACCGGAGCTGCGGCGATGCCGGTTGCTTGCCGATGTCAATTGCCGCACTCGCAATCTCCGTCATGCGATGCGATCACCCGTGGCAGGATCGAACAGGCTGATCTTGCGGGTATCGACCGCAAATCGCGCGGTTTCGCCCAGGCGGTGGCGGAGATCCGGAGACACCCGACCGAGCGCGCGGTCATCGCCAATGCGTAGCACAACGATGGTCTCCGCTCCCGTCGGCTCGATCATTTCCACCGGGGCTGCTATGGTAAGGACGGCGTCCGGCGCATCGCTGAAATGTCGTGTCGGCTCGGCGATGCATTCGGGCCGAATGCCGAGCACGACCTCGCGGCCAATCCAGCCTTCGGTGCCCGCGGGTACAGGCAACCGGATCGCCGCCTCGCCCTGTCCGATTGCCGCCACAGTCCCCTCGGCAGTCGCCTCCAGGCGGGCGGAAAGCGTGTTCATTGGCGGCGCACCCATGAACCGGGCGACGAAAAGATTGGCCGGCCGGTTGTAGACGGTCTCCGGGTCGGCGAATTGCTGCACCACGCCCTGCCGCATGACCGCGATGCGGGTTGCGAGCGTCATGGCCTCGATCTGGTCGTGGGTGACATACACGATCGTCGAGCCCAGGCGCTGGTGCAATTGTTTGATTTCCATTCGCATCTCGACACGGAGCTGGGCATCGAGGTTTGAAAGCGGCTCATCGAATAGAAAGAGCAAGGGATCGCGCACGAGGGCTCGGCCCATGGCGACGCGCTGGCGCTGGCCACCCGAGAGTTGGCTCGGTTTGCGGTCAAGCAAGGCGTCGATCTGCAGAAGTTTCGCAACCCGGGCGACCGCCTCGTCTCGCTTCGGGCGCGGAACGTTACGGCACTCCATGCCGAAGGTTATGTTCTGACGCACCGTCATGGACGGGTAGAGCGCGTACGATTGGAACACCATCGCGATATCGCGATCCTTGGGCGGAACGTCGTCGACGACGCGACCGCCGATCTGGATGCTGCCGGAACTCTGGCGCTCGAGGCCGGCGATGATGTTGAGCAATGTCGACTTGCCGCAGCCGGACGGCCCGACCAGGACCGTGAACTCGCCCGAGCCCATCTCGAGGTTGATGCCCTTGAGCACCTCGACGGAGCCGAACCTCTTTTGCACGTCGCGGACCGTGAGAGCCGACATGCGGACCTCCTACTTTACGGCGCCGGCGGTAAGACCGCGCACGAAATACCTGCCGCCAAAGAGATAGACCAGCAAAGTGGGCAGGGCCGCGATCATCACCGCCGCACTCTGTACGCCGTGCTGCGGTATGTCGGCGACTGAGGCGGAAAGCGCGATCAGAGCCGCGGTGACGGGCTGCTGTTGGCCGGTC
>VBAB01000102.1 GCA_005888525.1 Alphaproteobacteria bacterium | reverse complement strand
CCTTGCCCACGTCTGCCTGCTGCAGGGAACGAAAGCCTACGGCGTGCATGTGCGCCCGATGAAGTTTCCAGCGCGTGAGGGGCGCTCGGAAATGCGAGAGCAACCGAACTTCTATTGGAATCAGGAGGACTACTTGCGCGAGAAGCAACGCGGCAAGGGCTGGTGCTTCTCCGTCTTCCGCCCTGTGCTGATCGTCGGCTACTCGCAAGGAAGCGCTATGAACCTGATTCCGGCGATCGGCACCTACGCGGCGATACTAAGAGAAGCGGGGCAGCCGCTCCACTATCCCGGTGGACCACCGCGCGTGGGCCAGGCCGTCGATGCCGATTTGCTGGCGCGTTGCATGGCCTGGGCTGGCGACACGACTGTCGCGCGCAACGAGACCTTCAACGTTGCCAATGGCGATGTCTACTGCTGGCAAAATGTCTGGCCGGCCATCGCGGACGCGCTCGGCATGGTGCCGGGCGACGCAGTGCCACTCAGCCTGGAGGCCGAGATTCGACCACGCGAGGCAGAATGGGCGCTGATCCGGGCCAAGCACAACCTCGTTTCTCCTGATCTGAAAACCTTCGTCGGCCTTTCGTATCAATACGCCGACTACCAGATGGGTTTCGGACGTACCCAGCCGTCGCCGCCTTCGTTTTCCTCGACGATCAAGCTCATGCAGGCTGGCTTCCACGAGGTGATGGACACGGAGGTCATGTTCGTGAAATGGCTGCGCGCCTTCCAGGAGAAGCGACTGCTGCCACCACGGTGATGTCGAAGAGGGCCTGAGCCGATATTGGTGAGCCTCAGTTCAATTCGAGAGCGACTATCGGTCTTTCTGCCGCCGGTAGCGAAAATCGCAGTGGCTGGCGCCTTGCATGATGGTTTGGGTGCGCGTGAGCTTCATGTCGGGGCCAAAACCTTCGGCGAACGGGAAGTCCAAGCCGCAGACCAGCAAAAATCCAAGCTCAGGCTCACCCAGCTCCTTGTAGAACTGTGCGTACCGGCATCCCGTGACATCGATCTCGTAGGTATCTCGAGATTGCGCGCGGACACTGTAGTCGATGGCGTCACCTTCGGCGAACGAGGCAAACGCCCGCGCCATGTTCTCGCCCACGTGCTTGGTTTCCTTCCGCCATGTTCTCGCCCACGTGCTTGGTTTCCTTCGCTCGCCACCACTGTTCGCCGAGGCGGCGATAAACATCGCCTAGAGCCTTGCGTACAAGTGCATTCGCGCGTTCCTCGCCCAATTCAGCCTGCAGAGCCTTGATGAGAGGAACCAAGACCTGAGCCTGTATCTTGGCCTGTTCTATGACGGGGATGCCCACGCGTCGCCTCCTTGGTCGGTCCAAACCAGCCCCTTTGCGCCCGCCTGCTTTGTTCACGCCGGAAGTGCAGACGCATTACAAACCCTTGTTGCTGACTATTTCTTCTCGCCGTAGGCGAAGGCGTTGAAGGCGGTGATGCTGTCAGCCTTCGTCCAAAGTCCAACCATGCCGCCATCGCTGAATGTTGCGTCCTCCACCTCGAATAAGGGCCGGCCGTTGAAGATGACGTCGAAACGCGCGCCAACGAACTCGACGCGCAAAGTATGCCATTGATTGGCGGGCACCGCGACCTTCACGCCATACCCACCCTTGCGTCCGACGATGTCGAGAGAGCTGCGAGTGCCATTCACCGTCTTGTAAAGAACGACGTTGTCCTCAAGGGCGTTGGCGCGCACGACATAATAGTTGTTGGCGTCCTTGGCACGCCAGACGAGACCTCCGGCGCGGTCCTCCGAGCCGGAGAGGGCTTTGAATTTGACTTCGACGAAGCCGTCCTTGACGTTCGTTCCGTCCTTGAACGCGAGGGGATAGGTTGCCGTGCCGGACTGCTTGAGCACCTGGCCCTTGGAGGGCGCCGTGTCATCCCGCTCCACGGTCCACTTTGGCGTTCCTCGCCCTGTCATGGCGATGATCCAGCCCTTCGGCGGAGCGCCGACGGTGTCGCCATCGAAATCCACCGATTGAGCCGCTCCAGCAACGGTGGCTCCGAACAGAATGATAGTCATGGCGGCGCTCCTCCTGAACATCGAGCTGTCTCCAATCCTCCGTGCGGTCCTACGATTTGACCGCGGCCTGGGCGTCGAGGACGCGCTTGAGCGATTGGGCAAGATCGGCGGCTTTGCCCTTCCCCCAATAGTGCAGGAACAGGTAGCGGGGTTGCTCGTGGCTCATGTGCTGGTGGATGGCGACGATGTTTATCCCTTCCTTGCGCATGGCGCGCAGGACGGTCTGCAGCTCGTTCTCGAGCATGGCGAAATCGCCATCGATGACAGCCGCGTCGTCGCTTCCGCCGAACGCGGCCCACGTGTTGATGCCCATCTCCTTGCCAATCGACACGCCGTGCATGGCCGCCGGGCGGCCGATGACGATCTTGAACATGCCCTGGCTGGCCTGCCCCTTCACGCCCAGTGCCGCCTCCAGAGGAGCGGCGGTGATTGAGCTCGCAGAGGTGATGTTGCCGCTGAAGGCCCGGAGCGGCGCAGGGTTGGCGGCGCGGATTTCGGCGATCTTGTCGTAGACCTTCTTGACGCCGGCGGCGAGCTTGGTCGCCTCGCCGGTGCCGCCGATGTGCATGAAGTAGACCTTTGGGTCGTCGAAGAAGAAGTGATTGTGAAGCGCCGTCACCTCGAGGCCGGCCTCGAAGGCCGCGCTCATCGCGGGGTTCACCTCGTCCTCGAACACCACGGTATCACCCATCATCATGACGTGGCCGCCGCCGTGGGCCGGCGTGAAGGCGGCCCACGAGCCGAGCCCCATGAAGGGTGGCATGGCCCATTGATCCACCTGGATCTTCACGTCGGTTCGGGGTTTGGTGACCTTGAAGACATTCTCATCGGCAATGAGTTGGCCTTTGAGGCCGGTCGCCTGCTCGATCGCGGCAGTATCGAGCTTCGCGGCCTGCCCGAGCACCCGGGGGATCGCAAACGACAGGGACGCCGCTGCAAGGACGACGGTTGCAAGCAACATCTTCGCTCTCATGCTGACCTCCATGGATTGAGGCTGCTGCCAGCAGCCCGTAGCGCCCCCCTCCTCGAACGTTGCTACTCCCGAGCGGTTCGACTTCGTCAGATCACTTTGGCGTGCTGCGCGAACAATCGGTCGGCGTTGCTCCAGCGGAGCGCATTCATGAAGGTGTCGACATAGGTGGCGGCCTTGGCGCCGTAATCGATGTGATAGGAGTGCTCGTACATATCGAGCGCAACAATGGGTTGCCCGCCCGCCAAGGTGTGGCAATGGTCGGCGGCCCACTGGTTGACGAGCCGGCGATCGCGCGGTGAGTACGACAGCAGCACCCAGCCCGAGCCGCCGCCCAACGCCTTGCCCATGGCGATGAACTCCGCGCGCCATCGCTCGAATGAACCGAAATCGCGAGCGAGCCCGGCAGCCAACTCCTTGCCGGGCGCGCTCTCGTCTCCGAGCCCATCGAAGAACAGCTCGTGCAGGATCATGGAATTGCTGGCAATCAGCTCCTCACGCTTGAGGCCATTGATGAGGAAGCCCGGCGCGGTGTTGAAGTCGAGGCCGGCCAGCTGCTCGGTTATCAGGTTGAGGCGCTTCACCGCGCCGCCGTAGTTGTTCTCGTAGTGGCTGACGATCAGCTTCTCGGACATGCCTTTGACGTGCTGCGGATCGCAGCCGAGCGGCTTCATTTTGTATGACATCATCGGCGCTCCGGCCTGGGTAGGCATCACGCGAGTGCTCCGGCGAGATAGAGGACAACGCCGGCGGCACAGCACGCGGCCAGCGTCTGGATCATTCCCGCCTTGAAGCGGAAGATGGCGACCGCCGCCGCGACCGAGAGCGCGAGCGCCCATCCGTCGACGCTCGTGAGGAGGGGCGCATCGAAGGAGAGCGGGAACGCCCGCACCGGCACGGTCTGGCGGAAGACCGTGTGGATCGCGAACCAGATGGCGAGATTCAAAATCACCCCGACCACGGCGGCCGTGAGAGCCGACAAGGCTGCATTGAGCGCTTTGTTGCCGCGCAGCTGCTCGACGAACGGAGCGCCGAGGAAGATCCACAGGAAGCACGGGGTGAAGGTGACCCAGGTCGCGAGCAGCCCGCCGAGGGTTCCCGCCAGCATGGGCGAAAGCCCACCGGGATCGCGGTATGCGGCCATGAAGCCCACGAACTGGAGCACCATGATCAACGGTCCAGGCGTCGTCTCGGCCATGCCGAGGCCGTCCAGCATTTCGCTGGGCTTGAGCCAGTGGTAATGCTCGACCGCCTGCTGCGCGACATAGGCAAGCACGGCATAGGCGCCGCCGAACGTCACCATCGCCATCTTGCTGAAAAAGACGGCGATCTGGCTGAAGACGTTGGTGCCGCCGAGCGCCGCGAGCAAGGCGACGACGGGGATCAGCCAAAGGGCCAACCACACGCATGAGCTCTTCAAGGCGCGGGCAACGGTCGGCCGCGCATGCTCGGGCAATTCATCGCCGAGCAGACTGTCGACAACCGCCTCGCCGCCCTTTTTGCTCGGGCCGTGACCGCCATTACCCTGGAATGCCGTCACACCCATTGTTTGGGCGGCGAACCCGATGAACGCGGCACCAAAAACGATGACGGGGAAGGGCACGTTGAGAAAGAAAATGCCAATGAAGGCGGCCGCCGCGAGGCCAATCAGCGCCCGGTTCTTGAGGGAACGCCTGCCGATCCGGACCACGGCCTCGATGACGATCGCGAGCACGGCGGCCTTTAGGCCGAAGAACAGCGCCGCAATGATCGGAACGTTGCCCCAGCCGGCGTAGACGTAGCTGAGCGCCATGATCGAGATGATGCCGGGCACCACGAACAGCCCGCCCGCCATGATGCCGCCGAGCGTGCGATGCATCAGCCAGCCGATATAGGTGGCGAGTTGCTGCGCCTCGGGCCCTGGCAGCAGCATGCAGTAGTTGAGGGCGTGCAGGAACCGCTCTTCCGAGATCCAGCGTTTCTCCTCGACCAGAATGCGGTGCATCACCGCGATCTGTCCGGCGGGGCCGCCGAAGCTGAGCGCCGCGACGCGCATCCAAGTCCAGAACGCCTCGCGCATGGTGACGCCATGCGCTGGCATATTTGCAACGTCGCGGGCCACAGGCGTATCGTTCATCTCATGCCTTTGGCTTGGTGCTTGGCCAGTTGTGGGTTTCTTCGCTCGCGTCCCTGCACCAACGGTAAAAGGCATCGTAGAGGGCCATCGCCGCTTCCAGCTGCGGGAGATCGTCCCGGTACATGCGGGAATAGCCGAGCGACGCGGCGAGCAAGCCTTCCGATTGCGGCGTGAGGTCGGGACGGGCCGTGTCGGCGCCGCGCACTATTTTGGCGAGCTGCAAGAGGGGCGCGGATTTCAATGCGAACTCCTCGATCATCGTATCGAAGGTGCAGGTCTCCCCGCGATGGCTCCAGAACACACCCTCGATGTCGAAGGGAGTCGCCTTGAAGCGCTCGGCGACGGCAGGGACCTCCGAGGGTTGGACAAAGAGGAACACCGCGTTCGGATCGATGAACCGGCGGATCAGCCAGGGACAGGCGATGCGATCGACCTTGGGCCGCGTACGCGTCACCCAGACGGTGCGGCCCTTTTCGTCGCGCGCCGGCAGCTTGTCGGTGCGCACGAGCAGCTCGCCGGCCTTTTTCCAGGCCTCGAAGCCGCCTTCGAGATTTTGCGCTTCGACGCCACTATGGCGCAGCCAGGCCGCCGTGCCTTCGCTGAGCTTCTGGCCTTTTTGGCAAACCACGATAACGGACTTGCCTCGATACTGCTGCGCCCATTGTTCGGCCGTCCGGAAATCGTGACGGATTGAGCCCGGCAACAGCCGGGAATCGGTGCGGTAGTCGTCGTCGATGCGCACGTCGATCAGAGCCGGCGCCTGCGGAAGTCCTATGAGACGAGAAAGCTGAGTGGAGGTGATTGCGGTGACTGAGGGCATGGGGCGTCCTTTCCCTTGGTGGGAGTTTGGACGCGATCTTTCGGCCGCAGCCTCACGGGGACGTCGCGGATGACCCCTTACGGAATTAGATGCCACGACGGATATGGGCTGGCAAGACAGATCGCGCCTCAGCTCCTGGTTGACATTAGTACTTTGGGCGGTGCGACACGGCCCATTCCCGCGCGTGCTCGATCGGCGCGCGCGGCGGGAGGGCCGCGCGAAGCTTCTTGACGGTCGGGAGGCCTTCCATGCTCTCGCGCCAACGGGAGAAGGCCGGATATTTCGGATACATAGCCTTTGCTTCCGGCGCGAAGCTGAACGAGTAGGTGCAGGGCAGCAGATAGTAGTCTGCCAGCGTGAGCTCGGAACCCAGAAGGTAGGTCTTGCCGTGCACGAGCTCCCGCTCCAACACCTGCAGACCCGTCTCGATCTTCGGCAGAGCGTGGCCCACGACCTTCTCATCAGTGGGAATCCCAAGCTCGGGAAAGACGTTACGCTCGTGTGAGACGTGGTAGATCATGTACGGGTAGTAATAGGAATTGACCGCGCTGATCCATTGGTTCATGCGCGCGCGGTCGCGGGCGCTCTTAGGTTGCAGCGCCAGCTTCGGAAAGGCCTCCTCGAGATAGGCGACGATTGCACTCGTCTCGTAGACCGTGAAATCGCCATGCCGCAGAATTGGCACGCGATTGAAGGGATGCAGCGCAAGGTGGCTTGGCTTGCCCATCTCGGGTTCCAGATCGTGGAACGAGTAGGGCACTTCCTTGTGGGTAAGCACCAGCCGTACAATGTTGACAAAGGTGCTGCGGGGAAAGCCGTAGACGACGGGATCAGACATTGTTCTTCTCCTTTTTGAAGAATACGAATTCACCGCTGCCAGAACGGTTTTGCCGCCTCGCGCTGCGCTTCTTGCCTTGTGACGCCGATGTCCTCGAGGAGGTGATCCCCGAGCGCCATCAATTCGCGAAGGGCTCGGCGTTCACGGCAGCGCGCGCTCCAGATGCGCACCGCATCCATCCACCTGACTGTCGGGCTTGATGAACCATCTTGTTGAATGGGGGGATATCCGCCCGGAATGTGAGCTAGGGTCCGGGCGCACTTTTGAACCAAAGGGTTTGACATTGTTTCTGCTCCAGACTGCGTACGGCTCGGTGTGAACCTTGCGAGGGAGCCGGATCAATAGAGCGAGGAAGCTGTTGCCAGCAAAGCATCGTTTCTCTACCCTGCCTGAGTTTTTCTCATGAAAGCCCGGCCATGCTTCGTCGCCTCCCTGCACTGAACGCACTAAAGGCCTTCGAGGCCGCGGCGCGTCACGAGAGTTTCACGCGCGCCGCCGAGGAGCTGTGCGTCACCCAGGGTGCCGTGAGCCATCAGGTCAAGGCTTTGGAAGCGGAGCTCGGCATCAAGCTCTTCAATCGCGAGCGCCAACGCCTGATCATCACCGAGGCCGGTCGCGACTACCTCGCCGTTCTGCGCGACGCGTTCGATCGCATCGCGGTCGGCACCGAGCGTTTGGTGCAGCGCCAGACTTCGGGTGTCCTCACCGTCAGCACATCGCCGGACTTCGCCGCCAAATGGCTCGTCAACCGCCTTGGCCGATTTGCGGAGGCGCATCCCGGCATCGATCTGCGAATCTCAGCCACCCTGCATCACATCGACTTCGCACGGGAGGACGTCGATCTCGCCGTGCGGCACGGCGACGGCAGTTGGGCAGGCCTCGATGTGGCACGCCTGAGCACGGAGCAATTGTTTGCGGTCTGCAGCCCCAAGTTGCTCAGGGGTCGTCAGCGCATCAGCAAGCCCGCTGATGTTCTGAAATTCCCTTTGCTGCATCTCGATGACCGCAAAGACTGGGCGAG